>QKGU01000220.1 GCA_003250325.1 Paludibacter sp. | reverse complement strand
TCGTGGTAAAACATTCTCAATTCTGACATATTGTTGTCTCCTTTCTTATTTTTTTACGACCGGATATACTGGAACTCATCACGAGTATTTTTCCGTTCGCAGGGAAACATCGTTCCCCAAGGTTAAACATTAGAAAATCGTTTTGTGGATTGTAATTGAGTGTCTCAATTACGACAATGCTTTCTCTATTTTATTGGTCAAATCGACAAATGCAGCCACGTCGAGCCTTTCGGGTCTCAAATCGAAAATAGGATCGGCATACATTTCTGCATTTTTTTCTACCAATGGTTTCAGAGAATTTCGCAAAGTCTTGCGGCGCTGGTTGAAGGCTGTTTTCACTACCGTTTTGAATAGCTTTTCGTTACAATCGATTTTTGCTACATCATTTCGGGTAAAGCGAATAACAGCCGATTTGACCTTCGGCGGAGGGTCAAACACGTGTTCGTGTACGGTGAAGAGATATTCTATTTTGTAATAAGCCTGTAGCAGAACACTCAGAATTCCGTAGGTTTTACTTCCCGGTTTTGCTGCAATGCGTTCGGCTACTTCTTTCTGAATCATGCCTGACAAACAAGGGATGGAATCTTTGTGGTCTAATACTTTAAAAAATATCTGGCTGGAAATATTATAAGGGAAATTGCCGATAACACAAAATGAATCAGGGAAACAGGTTTTCAGATCCATTTTCAAAAAATCGGCTTCTATTACGTTCAACTGAGGGTAATGCTGATGCAGATAGACAACAGATTCTCCATCAAGTTCTACAGCTGTAAGATCGATAAGTGGATTTTGAAGCAGAAACTGGGTTAGCACACCCATTCCCGGTCCGATTTCGAGTACGGACGTTTTACCGTCGAGAGTGAGACTCGGGCGACTTCCATATCCTTCAGGAAATGTTGTCCCAAGTATTTTTTTGCTTTTACTTGTGTCATATTTCGGGTGGTCGTCGGGCATGTCGCTTATCAATGAATAATAAATAGTGGCTTATAAAAGTTACCGAAAAACTTCGGTAACTTTTACTTTGATATATTTTTATTTAAAAAATTGTCAATTATTAATTGTAAATTGTCAATTCATAAATTGTATCTTTGCATTCGAAATCGAAATGTTGCTTATTTTGAGCGCACAAAAGTAACCATAAAACTTTGATAAACCTACTTTTTCGGTTAATTTCTCCGTTAAAGTTACAGATTGATAGTCCTGAATGAGAAAATTATTAGTTGTTTTAGGCCGTTTTACAGCCAAAGTCATTGATTTCTTTTATCCTCCTTTTAAGAAATATGTATCTTTGCAATTCTTCCGTTATGGAGTATCGGGTTCTATGAATGTTGTTTTCTCAATCGTTCTATACTTTTGCATTTATAACTACGTGCTGCGTCAGCAAATGCTGCCTTTGGGTTTATTTACCTTGAGTTCGCACATAGCCACTTTGGCAATTTCATTTCCTTTTTCTAATCTTTTCGGATTTCTTCTTCAAAAATACGTGACGTTTACAACATCCGAATTACGCTATCGCTATTTTCTAATCGTTTTTCTGAATTTGGGAATTAATACCGTGGTGCTGAAAGTATTGGTTGATGGTTTTCATTTCTGGACAACTCCTTCACAAATAATTGCGACATTTATTTGTGTTTTTGTTAGTTACTTTTCACAGAAAAAATTTACATTCAAAACTCATTAACTCCTCTGTTTTATTGAAAAGGCAATGATTGAAAATACCCATTTTACACTAAACTCTCAAAATTTAAAGAGAAATTTCTATGTGTATGTAAAATGGTTGGTGTTACTTGCTTCGTATTCTTTTCTTATTTACAAACTTCTAACTTTCGAGCATTATTCTACTTTTTCACTCTGGTGGAGAAATGCCTCAGTTTCTTCTTTTATTTGGTTGGCAGGAGTTGTTTTGCTATTACCTTTTAATTGGTTGCTGGAATCAAAAAAGTGGCAAATTCTTATTTCCTATACCGAAAAGCAGAATCTTCGGGAAGCTATTTCGGCAGTTTTTGCGGGAATTACCACCGGATTTTTTACACCTAACAGAGTAGGGGAGTTGGCAGGAAGAATTCTATATCTGCAACCAACGAATCGAAAAGCAGGAATTACTTTAAGTGTTTTAAATAGTATTTCTCAAAACATTGTCATGGCTTTGTTCGGACTTCCTGCTTTTGTCGCGTTTTTGCTTTTTAAAGGAGAAGAATTTAGTGCGGGAATAATTCGCTATTTGATTTTTGTAGTGCTTGTTTTGCTGTTCCTTGTGGTTGTGATTTATTTTCTGAGACAAATTTCAGGAAAGAATGTTGGAGGAAAGCTTGTTGAAAAATTCAGAGTTTACATAGATTGTTTGTCGAGTTTTACAAAAAGCGACATTTCGGTAATCATACTGATAACGATATTTCGATACGCTGTTTTTTGCACTCAGTTCTTTTTTATGCTTCATTTTTTTGAAGTAAATATCAGTCTTCTGCAGGCATTTTTTGCTATTCCGGCAACTTATTTATTAGTTACTTTTACGCCATCTTTAGCCTTTTCGGAAGCTGCGATTCGTGGTTCTTACGCCGTGATGGTTATCGGAGCAATTTTCCCGAACGATGTACAGATAATAATGGCGAGTGTTGGAATTTGGTTGGTTAACTTCGTAATTCCGATGGTTGCAGGTTCTTTTTTACTGTTGAAATCCAAAAACTGAAAATTATTTTACTTTCTCAACGTAAATGATGTAGCCGGACATTCCATATCTTGCAATGTCACCACGGGCATCTTCTTCTGTTTTGTATTTACCGGTCAGATATTTGAATGTTCCGTTTTCTTCCACGCATTCAACAGCTTGCTTCAATTCGTATTTGTCTTTGTAGTATTTAGGGTCGCGGTAGCTTTTTAAAGCATCGAGTTGGATGCTATAATAAGTGCCGGGTGCCAATGTATCGGTCTTTATTTGTGTCGATGAGTTATTTATCTGTTGTTTTGCAGTGGCTATTGAATATGTTTTTACTTTTTGTAAAGAATCTTTATTTTGGGTTTTCGTTGTAGAACCAACTTTAAGTTTTGCAACAGGAACGGCTTTCTTCAATGTGGCTGGATCTATTTCTACTGCAAATGATTCTTTAATTCCTAATCTGTTTATTTCTTTTCTTGCGTCTTCTAATGATTTGAATGATCCGATATAATATTTGTAAACACTATCTTTATCAGTATAGTATACTTCGTTTTTCAGTTTATATTTGTTCTTAAGCACGGTCGGATCGGTGTAAGTGTTTACCATTCCAATCTGGATAGCATAATTGCGTTTTAAATTCTTTTCGGCCTTTTTTGCTGGTGTTTTTTCAGTTTTTTGTTGAGGAGTCTGAGCAGATTTTACTTCGGTGGTCTCTTCGCTATCGCTGGTTAAACTGCTGAAATTGTATAAATTAGTTCCGTTTTCAAACTGAATACCTCTTTTCTTCTCGTAGAATGTAAAGTCCAGATTGATCGTTTTATTCTGAACAAACTGAATGTCAGTTTCGTCGTTGTCGATTTGAAATTGTTCTCCAAATACGTTATTTACAGTTACTTTGAATTTCTCTGCGTTTGGCACGGTTATTATATAGCCACCAAAATTGTCGGTTAGTACTGAATAGGTTTCTCCTTTTGCACTGCTAGCCGTTATACGAATGCCATTTAAGTTAATTTTACCTTCAGAGCTGTTGGGATCACGTATCACAATTATTCTACCTTTTATTCTATAACTTTCTGCTAAAGGAATATAAAGAGTTCTTTTTTTGTCGTTATTGTAATTCTGAGTTGCACCGTCGAGGAAATACAGACTCTCTAAATTTACTAAAGGATTGAATGAAAGACTGTAGAAATCCTGAGGTAAATTCTCAAAACTAATCTGGCCATTTGCATCGGATATTAATTCTACCTCAGGTATCTGACTTTGTCCTTTAGATAATTCTCTGTTTTTCTCAATCTTAACTAATACGTTCGAAACGGGAGGTTCGTTATCAGATTTCTGCCTGTTACCATCAAGATCATTATAAAAAACAGTTTTAAAATTGTAGTATTTCAAACGTGGTTGCTGAATGTTGAACGATTTTGTGATACCCACCATGAAGTTTAAATCTTTAGTACTGACTCTTCCCAAATCATCTGTGATCCTGCTGTTCGAATAAATAAATCCGCTGAAAGACATCATCCAACCACCTTTAATAAATTGATCGTATTTAATATTATATGAAATATTTTCGCGCCCTGATGGCATATAATACGCATAATTCATGTATGCACTTAAACGTACAGTACGATTGAAAAAATAGTTTTCGTATGAAGGACGAAGTTGAATGCTTCTGGACAATGTTGGCTGTTCGTCAATCTGGACACTTCGATAAAGATCACTGACAGTTCCGCTTGAATAGTAGGCATTTACTCTCCAGTGAGAATCGTAATAATTAATACCTGCCGAATAGTAAATGTTTTTATTCAGCGAATAATTTACAAGAGCAGGGTCTTCGGTATTGTAATAGAAACGAAGATTGCTTATTGTGATATTCGGAGTAATAGAGCGATAACCGTTTAATTTATAGGTCGCAGCTGCCCAAATTCCAGGTTGATAGGTTTTGTATTCTGACTTATAACCGCTGACAGTATTCACAAACTGTCGGACTGATCCGTTATAATTTGGTCCCACCTGATAAATGACATTCCCGCCGGAAATGGATGTTGTAAGTCTAAGGTAATCGGTGTTATTGAAGTTCGGGTCGCTGTAGAAATTATATGGATAACGCGTTGTTGCATAACGTTGACGATTTCCATATATTGAAAATCTAACCTTGTCGTTTAGCGTGTATTTGCTGTCGAGATAAATGTTCTCAAAGCCTGAATTCCGGATGTAGTTGTACATTGAACTGAATGCACTTAGTCTTAGATCAAACTTTTTGTATCGCATGCTGTAATCGGTCTTGAAGCTAAAACCTAAAACGGTAGTATCTCTGCCGGAGGCAAGATTGTAGTTAGATTGAGAACCAAGTACCTGAAGCGAAAGGCTGTGATTTTTCAAGAAGGAGAATCCTGTTCCGAGATTTACAGAAGTTGCAGAGTATTTTAAAATTGAGTTATTCTCGTGAGTGACATCTGTGTTTAAAGCAATACTTTTGATAACAGTACTTACTCCTACATTTCCTCCAATACTTTGACTGAACGGGTTTTGAGTTAAAGCATATGATAATTTGGTATTATTACTCACTTTGAAATTTCCTACTAATCCTCGACCATTTAAACTGTGCAACGTTCCACCATTGACGTTGTACCCCAGCTCCACACGGTTTCTTTTGTCTTTGTACCTTATGGTGTATATAAGTTGTCGATCTATATCAAAGTTCTGATTTGCTGCCCGGTTATAATAAATATTTTGCACGCCACTCATGTATTCTATTTCTCTGTTTTCAGGGAAAAGAATACTTCCGAATAGTTTGAAATTTGAGCGTGGTTGTTGACTGGACATCAGATTGTAAACCTGATAATCGAAATTGAGGGGAGTTGAATTTTGTGCCCGCTGATTGATAAATGTACTGTTTAATTTGCGAATCGTAATTGCTGCACTTTTTTCTGTTTTTTCAGTAGAAGCTGTTACATTTATAGCAGATTCTTTCCAATTGTTTTGATATCTGGTTTTTTCTTCAAAGCTTAGACTTTTTTGAGAAGTGACCGCCTCGGATATAATCGTGTCCTTGAAAGCCGGTAATTCGATGTATTCAACCGATTCGTTGTTTTTGTTGTCAGCAAATGCCAGCAATTTTCCCAATTTCAGATTTAATTTTATAAGTTCATTTGTATTTCCTTTGTTGGAAAGCTTTATTTTGAATGTGGCCACAGGATTGTTCTCTGTAAAGTAAATGCTGGTTTTGTTTGTTG
Organism: Paludibacter sp.; assembly: GCA_003250325.1. Taxonomy (GTDB): domain Bacteria; phylum Bacteroidota; class Bacteroidia; order Bacteroidales; family Paludibacteraceae; genus Paludibacter. Next base: position 1,780 of record QKGU01000220.1, on the reverse strand, counting down.
TAAATTCCCACTTTACTTTTGAAGGAAGTGTAAGATAAGTGTTGGCACTAATTTGTTTGCTTTTGGTTTTGAATGTTGCATTTATGACGTAGGTTATGCCACCCATGGCATCGGCTGTCGGTGATACTCTAAGAGGAATCCAGACAGTGTCATTTGGATTTACGATTGTTTGTGTGCTTGGAACCGAGAAAGTGTTCCAGTTTTCGGGAACTGTAAATACAACCTCACCTATCTGTGGTTTCGAGCTGTTGTTGACAATTTTAAGTACGTTGAAATATAATTCAGCCGTTTTAAGACTATCGGATGTTTTTACAAATTCTATTTGTAACGGATTGATATTCTCCTGAGAAAAGCAGTTGTTTTGAAATGAAAAAGAAATGAAAATACAACTAATCAGACTGATCAGGTAAAATCGAGCGTTATATAATTTTTTGATATCGTTGATTTTCACAAGATTTTTTTTTAAAGAATTAGAACCCTGGTCCGGTGGGGACTATCTCAAACTCTATTTCTACGTTGTAATAATCCGGATCTTCTCCCAATAATGAACCGTTTCCACCTTCACTTACCGGTTTCCCGCATTCGAACGAGATGTTGAGCTGATGGTCAGCCCAATTTAAATCGGTCCAAGAGGGGTTGATGTAGGAAAATAATGTTATCCAATCAGTTGTTAGATCTTTGTAACCAGAGGAAAAGCCACTGCCTAATCCTAACAGATTTTCAGCTTTTACCCGTATTCTGTTTAGTGGAAGTGAAGATGCATCTCCTTTTATATTTGCCTGACCATTGAATGATCTGAAATTCAAATCGAATCCTTCCAGGTCGTGTCCGACTTTGCTGGAATCGGCCATTGAAATGCCGATATGTGTTCCGGTATTAATTTCAATTCCTTTTTTTATTTTATCCATGGAATTGAAATTGAATGGAATGTTGCTTCCATAAAGAACGGTAATTCTGGCAGAATTCCATTCCTGTCCACGCACATTACCTATATTTATAAACAAAATTATACATATAGGTATCACCTTAAATATTTTATTAAAAGATCTGAGCATTTTAGGAATCGGTAAATGTAATAAAAGATTGACCAACACAGATTATGCTGACCAATCTTTTAAATTATATCGTTTGATTTATATTAGTTGATAGCAAGATCAAATATAACATTAGCTACATATCTATCTGGTGCTGGACTTGGATTTTGGTCAATGATTTTTACTGGATTCATAGGAACAATTGCTCCTGCTTCTGCAGTACCACAACGCCAGTTCAAAGTAAATGAATTGTCTGCAGCATCACCTGCATTTGCATTAATAGTGTTGTTGTCTTCGATCAATACAACTGGATATTGTTCCAAAGCAGCAACTTCTGTCGCATTATCAGTTGGGATGCTGAAAAGTGAAGCAGCAGGGGTAGCTCCTTTAGCTAAGCCAGCACCTTCAAAAGTGTTGGCTCCTAAGTTAGAGATAGTGAAACCAACGTTGTCTAGTGCGAATTCAACTCCTGGGTGATCAGTTCCAAGAAATGCAGTTTCTTCTGCTCCGTAAGACAATGCCCAACGGGTTGAAGATGATACTGTGAAATCTGTTTTGTACAAAGATTGTGAAGTCGCAGGGTTAGCAGATGCAGATACGGCTTCAGACGAAATACCATTTTTGTAATCGTCGATAGTGTTGAATACAAACTCGATGTTTCCACCATTTGTGATTGTCATGCGTAATACCTGATTAAGGCTTACTGCTACCGGAATGACATTTCTGTCTTTCACTGCTTGCGCGAA
>QKGU01000393.1 GCA_003250325.1 Paludibacter sp. | reverse complement strand
TCGAGCATCTTGATAACCTGAATCTGAGCAGGCGATAATTTTTGCTGTAACTTCTGTTGTAATTGTTGCTTTAACATGACTTGGAATGCCGCTTAATAAGTATCATCCGTTTTGCAAAGATAAGATTTTTTTAGCAGAAACTCATGGTGCGTAACAATTTTCATTCCAATGTAATGGCAATGCGGGATAAGCTAAATCTTAACTGTAAAAAGATCAGACTCAACTTTTGTTATCTCGAGAGTCTCCTCATACAAAGCTTTGGTTGTTAAATCGAATTGCTGATTTTTTAATTTTCTTCCTACTCTGTTTTTGGAATAAAATCCGTAGCTTTGTATTCCATTTTTATAACAAATCTGGAGTAAAATTTCTTTTCAAAAGGCGAATTTTTTTATGATCGACCAAGCTACCATTGACCGCATTACCGACGCAGCACAGATTCAGGATGTTGTAGGTGATTATGTTACCCTGAAAAAACGCGGGGTGAACTTGCTTGGTTTGTGTCCGTTCCACAACGAAAAAACGCCTTCGTTTATCGTTTCGCCGGCAAAAGGCATTTTCAAATGCTTTGGCTGTGGAAAAGGCGGAAATTCGGTGCATTTCATTATGGAGCATGAGCAAATCTCCTATTACGAGGCGCTGAAATATCTGGCCAAAAAGTATAACATCGAAGTGCAGGAGCGTGAACTTTCTCCGGAAGAAATGGCGGTGCGAAACGATCGCGAAAGCATGTTTCTTGTCAACGAGTTTGCTCAAAAGCATTTTACGCACACGCTTCACCATCATATCGATGGAAAATCAATCGGGTTGAGTTATTTTAGGGAACGTGGTTTCCGTGAAGATATTATCCAAAAATTTCAGCTCGGTTACAGTCTCGACCAGCGCGATGCTTTTACGCAATCGGCTATAAAAGCAGGATATAACAAAGAATATCTCGTGAAAACGGGACTTACACTCGAAGGCGATAATAATTACCTTGCCGACCGTTTTCGCGGACGTGTGATGTTTCCGGTTCATTCTCTTTCAGGGAAAGTAGTCGCTTTCGGTGGCCGCATTCTCAAGAAGGATGACAAGATGGCGAAATATGTCAATTCGCCGGAATCTGAGATTTACCATAAAAGCAATGAACTTTACGGGATTTATTTTGCCAAGCAGGCCGTTGTAAAGCAAGATCGTTGTTTTTTGGTGGAAGGTTACACCGATGTGATTTCGATGCACCAAAGCGGTATCGAAAACGTGGTGGCATCGTCGGGAACTTCGCTAACTCCCGGACAAATTCGGTTGATTCACCGTTTTACAGAAAACGTAACGGTGATTTATGACGGTGATGCGGCCGGTATTAAAGCCTCAATTCGGGGTATAGATTTACTCCTTGAAGAAGGATTGAACATAAAAGTGTTGTTGCTGCCCGATGGCGACGACCCCGATTCGTTTGCACGGAAAACAAACGCCTCCGATTTTATCGAATATGTGGAGCGGAATGCTTCCGACTTTATTCGTTTCAAAACAAATTTGTTGTTGGCCGATGCCGGAAGCGATCCTGTGAAACGTGCAGGATTGGTATTGGATATTGTCCGAAGTATTGCGATTAT
>QKGU01000157.1 GCA_003250325.1 Paludibacter sp. | reverse complement strand
GAGTATCTTTCTTCTTTGATAGCATAATATATTTGCAAGATTTATGCATCAAATATACTAAAACTTGCAGATATACACAACACTTTTAAGATTTATTTTACTGATAATCTTATGTTTATGGACTTTTTAAGGGTCGACTAAATAGTATAGAAAAAGAAACATCAGATTTTCATTGTTCTATTTTTCCAAATCCTGCTAACGAATATGTTAATATCAATGTGGAGGAAAAAGCTGCTATTACGATTATTGATATGTCAGGAAAAATTGTTTATCAAGGAAAACTTTCTACAGGGTCTAATCTAATAGATATAAAAAATTATCGCAAAGGTTTATATTTCTTTAAGGTTAATGGCGATAATATCAATTTCATAAAAAAAGAACAGTTTAACTAAATTGACAAAAGGGATGAAGTTTCACAGTTCTTCATCCCTTTTTTATTTCTTGTTTGTAATTAAAACTAATACTTTTATAATCAGTACTTTTTCTAGGGAAAAGCATTAAATTTCTTTTTTAATATCAACTTTTAACCATTCAACTATACATCATTGTTGAGTTTCTCAATAACCAAATTCGCTAAATCATCTTCATTTTCTTTTAAAGAATTGGCTTCTCCGGATATGCGCTCTAATATTCGCTCTGCTTGACGAGATTTGTAATTTCATCGTAATTATTATTAGCATTTGTCGCTCGGCTATGCCGTTTGGTTTGCCAAAAAATGCGAAAAATATCTTCTCGACTATTAAGGAAAGATGGATCTTGTACAATTAAGGCGAATCGCAGATTCCACCAACCAATGCTAAACTTTATTCTAACTCCGTCCTTCCGGATATATGCACAAATCAATGCACAATATGAAGGGTTCTGTGATCCCGTCGAAACTCTATTATCAGGAATAACGGTCAGCGGAGCTAATTTTAATCCGCTTACCTTTCAAATTCACACCACAGTAACTTCCAACAGTCATTTTCCACCTGCCCAGTCGATGGCTGAACTATACCGATAATCTTCCGCACGATTTACTAATTCTGCTTTCACAGGATTTTCATGGATATAGGTGAGTTTCTGATTGAAATAATCGTTCAGATATATCTGCTGAGCATCATTTCCATCCTGCCAAAACTTGAGATTCTTTATCTTCTTATCGTTTTTGCCCGCATATTCAAATCTGTTTAATAACCAATCCTGACGGCTTCCTGTGGATTTGTCTTTATAGTATTAATAATCTCCTTACTCGTAAACTTTTTAAAATCCCGCCAAATATCCGATACATTATTCTCACCGCTACTACCGACAATAGCATGTAAATGAGTGCTCATCGAAACCCAGTCATAAATAATCAGTCCTTTCTCCTTTTGGCAATACTCCAACGACTCAATAATGAAATGTTTGTAATGAAGAGGCCTAAATATATCCACCCAGTCTACTCCCGCATCTATTACAAAGCATACTTCTCCGGTTATGCGATTCTTAATATCCACTGCTTAAATATTAATGAAACACAAAGATAAAAAAGTTAATTGATTTATAGATTAGCGGGTTACAAATCCTTATAATACAAGAAAGTGGGATTGCAAATCCCTCCAACCAAGCCCAAATCTTTCCACATTTAATGATTATTGTATATCCTTGAGGATAAGTCGTTTTAAGCAAATAAACAAATTAAAACGACTGCATATCGCACAATCGCTTATAATATCCATCCAATGCAATCAGTTCATCATGTTTACCACGTTCCACAATTTTACCTTCGTGGATAACACAAATTTCATCAGCCCGTTTAATGGTAGACAGTCGGTGAGCTACCACCAACGTAGTGCGGTTTCGCATAAGATTCTCCAACGCTTCCTGCACCATTTTTTCCGATTCAGTATCCAAAGCCGAAGTGGCTTCGTCCAAAATAAGAATTGGAGGATTTTTGAGGATAGCACGCGCAATGCTGATTCGTTGACGTTGTCCGCCTGAAAGTTTGCTTCCGCGATCGCCGATAGTGGAATCGTAACCATTCTCGGTAGCCGTAATGAAATCGTGCGCGTTGGCAATTTTTGCAGCCTCGATCACCTGCTCCATTGTGGCATCTTCCACCCCAAAAGAAATATTATTGAAAAACGTATCATTGAAAAGAATTGCTTCCTGATTTACATTTCCCATTTGGGAGCGAATATCGTGCGTACTGTATTTCTTAATGTTCACGCCATCAATCAAAATTTCACCTTTATTCGGGTCGTAATAGCGTGGCAACAGGTCCACTAACGTCGATTTACCCGAACCGGATTGACCAACAAGAGCAACGGTATGTCCTTTTGGAATTTCCAGCTCACCCATTCGTGTTCATACTTGAAACTCAAATTTCTGAATTCAATTTTATCGCTGAAAGGATGAAGATTTTGAGCTTGTTTTGGTTCTTTTATCGCATTATCGGTTTTCAGAATTTTATCAACGCGTTCCAGCGAAGCCAATCCTTTCTGAATGCTGTACGAAGCTTTCGACAATTCTTTTGAAGGAGCAATAATGCTGTAAAAAATTACGAGATAATAAATAAACTCGGCCGCACCAATGCTGCTGTTATTTGCAAGAATAAGCACACCGCCAAACCAAAGCAAGATCGCAATGACCATGGTTCCAAGCAATTCACTTACCGGATGAGCCAGATTATACCTACGGTTCAGTCGGTTCAGCGTTTTACGTAATTTCTGATTTAATGCAAAGAAACGAGCTTCCAGTTTGTGTTCTGCATTGAATGCTTTTATCACACGCAAACCACCCAGGGTTTCTTCAATTTGTGAAAGTAATTCTCCTGATTGCTCCTGCCCTTCTCTCGAACTTTTTTTCAACGAATGACCAATTTTTCCAATCAACCAACCACTGAACGGCAAAAGAACCAATACAAAGATGGTCAGTTTCCAGCTCATGGCAAACATTACCCCAAGATAGATGAGAATCATGATCGGGTTTTTGAAAATCATATCCAACGAGCTCATGATGGAAGCTTCCACTTCACCTACATCACCGGTCATGCGCGACATGATGTCCCCTTTTCTTTCCTCGCTGAAAAATCCGATAGGCAACGACAACACTTTTTTGTAAAGCTGAACACGCAAATCGCGCAACACACCCGTGCGAATCGGAATCATATAGTAAGAACCCAAATATGCAAATCCGACTTTCATGGCAGTCATCACCACTAAAAAACCGCCTAAATACAACAACGCGTTATTAGGTCCTATTTTGGCAATCATTTGATCGAGCGCAAAATACAGATTATTCTTTATCGCTGAAATAATTTCCTTAAATCCATTGTCCCATGTCCAGATTTGGTAAAACTTCATTGTCTTTTCCAACCCGAAAAGGATTTGCAAGACAGGAATAATCGCTGCAAACGAGAATAAACTGAATATCGTTGCCAATAAATTTGACAGCAAACTCAGAAAAACATATTTTTTATAGGGCGGAATAAACCGCTTCAAAAGTGTCAGAAAATTGAACATTTTATTTAGTTACGAGTTACAAGCTACAAGTTACAAGTTACAAGTTACAAGTTACAAGTAAATAACGTGGAACAAATAACAATTAATACCGCCAAAGGCAAATATCTTTTTATAATTTCAGTTTAAATCCCGGTATAGTTACGTGGTGTGATTCGTTTTAATTCTTCTTTTACCGATTGACTCACGTTCAGTGTTTCGATAAAATCGCGAATAGATTTTTCGGTAATCCCTTCGTTGGTACGTGTCAACGCTTTCAACGCTTCGTATGGTGAAGGATATGCTTCGCGACGCAAAATAGTTTGAATTCCTTCGGCAACCACCGCCCATGTATTGTCCAAATCGCGATAAATCGCCGTTTCGTTCAGCAACAACTTGCCAAGTCCTTTCAAAATGCTCTGTGTAGCAATAATGGTATGTGCAAACGGCACTCCCACATTGCGCAAAACAGTACTGTCGGTCAGGTCGCGTTGCAAACGGGAGATTGGCAACTTCGCCGATAAAAATTCAAGTACTGAATTTGCCATTGCCAAGTTTCCTTCGGCATTTTCGAAATCAATCGGATTTACTTTATGAGGCATTGCCGATGAACCAACTTCACCCGCTTTAATTTTTTGTTTGAAATACTCCATCGAAACATACGTCCAGATATCGCGACAAAGATCAATCAAAATTGTGTTGATGCGTTTCATCGCGTCAAACTGAGCCGCCATATTATCGTAATTCGAAATCTGGGTGGTCCATTGCTCACGATCCAACCCTAATTTTTCTGAAAGAAATCTATTTCCGAAATTCTTCCAATCGATAGAAGGATAAGCCACCGCATGTGCATTAAAATTACCGGTAGCACCACCGAATTTTGCCGAGTTCGGAGCTGATTTCAATATTGAAAGTTGTTGATTCAGACGATTGACGAAAACCATCATTTCTTTTCCCAAACGGGTTGGAGAAGCCGGTTGTCCGTGAGTTTTTGCCAGCATCGAAACATCGCGCCATTCGTCCACCAAATGATTCAATTCCTGCATTAGTTTTTCCATTTCAGGGAAATAGATATCTGCTAATCCGTCTTTAATCGACAATGGAACCGAAGTATTATTGATATCCTGCGAAGTCAATCCGAAATGAATAAATTCTTTAAACGCCTGCAATCCCAGCATATCGAATTTTTCTTTAATGAAATACTCAATCGCTTTCACATCGTGATTGGTAACGCTTTCTATCTCTTTTATTTTCAGCGCATCGGCTTCACAAAAATCAGTATAAATTGTTCTTAATTTCGGAAACACTGATGCCGGAATCGCTTCCAATTGCTTCAATGGAATTTCGCACAACGCGATAAAATATTCCACTTCCACCAAAACACGATAACGCATCAAGGCATATTCTGAAAAGTAAGCACCATAAGCTTCGGTTTTTGAACGATAACGACCATCAACGGGAGAAATTGCGGTGAGCAAAGATAAATTCATACGATATATTGTTTATTTTTAATACAAAACAAATTAGTAAATTCCGAACCGGAAATAAGCTGCAAAGTTAAGCAATTCCAACGGATTATAAAAGTTTAAACGGCCTGCTTGCAACACTGATTCTTTTTCTCTACTTTTGCTATTTAAATTTAATATCAATAGAACAATTCACTTTTTTGTCAGCCAACAATTGAGTAACTAAAAAACACATGAGATACATTAAAATTCACAAAGAAGGCAGAATGATTTTAGGTTCGCTCCTGATTATTCTTTTTGCTTTAAACTCTTACATTTACATCAATTTCCCTTTGCCTGCTCTGGCTGTAAATCTAATCATATCAGCACTATTGCTGTTTTTCTTTGCCTATTTCTTTCGCAATCCACCACGTAAGGTTTATATCGATGATCCGAGCTTGGTGGTGGCTCCGGCCGATGGAACCATCGTGGTTGTTGAACCTACCGACGAGTTGGAATATTTCGGAGACAAACGCATTCAGGTTTCTATCTTTATGTCAGTCTTTAACGTACATGCCAACTGGTATCCGGTGAAAGGACATGTGATACAATCGAAGCACCATAGCGGACGACACATGGCTGCTTTTTTGCCTAAGTCAAGCCACGAAAACGAACGTTCGACGGTGGTAATCGAAACAGAATTTAAAACACAAATCCTCATTCGCCAAATTGCCGGAGCGTTAGCCCGCCGAATCGTGACTTATGCACATGCCGGAAAGGAATGTCATTTGAACGAACATCTCGGATTTATCAAATTCGGCTCTCGTGTCGATTTATATTTCCCACTGGACACAGAGATATTTGTTCAGGTAGGCGAATCTACACGTGGAAACGAAACCATTATTGCACGATTAAATGAGTAATTCAATCACACTGGAAGACGCTCAAAAGCAGGTCGACGAATGGATCCGGACTTATGGCGTTAAATACTTTGGTGAACTGACCAATATGGCAATACTCACCGAGGAAGTGGGAGAATTAGCGCGCATTATTGCCCGCACTTACGGCGAACAATCGTTCAAAGAATCTGATAAAAAAAGTAATCTGGCCGACGAAATGGCCGACGTGCTTTGGGTGTTGATTTGTCTGGCCAATCAAACCGGAGTGAACCTTACCGAAGCTTTTGAGAAAAACATGCAAAAAAAGACGGAACGCGACAAAACCCGCCATCTTGAAAATGATAAATTGAAGCAATAATGTGGTGATATGCTAATGTGATGATATGGTGATTTGCTAATGTGATAATTACAATCTGATTATTTCTTTAATTCTCTAATCAACACATTACTACATCAACAAATTAACCAATCATCTAATCCAACTAACTAAATAATCAACCAAACGATATGAGTAAATTTGACGATCTTTTCGCTCAATACAATTGCAACCTGAGCGACGACAGTATAAAGCTGGATGTCGAAAAAATAATTTCAGCACATTACGCCGAAAACAACAATAAAGAAGTATATAAAAAATGTTTGAGTCTGATTGATTTGACATCACTCAATGGCACCGATACCCATCAGGAAATCATTTCGATGGTAGAGAAAGTGAATGGTTTCAGCGCAAAATTCCCTCAACTTGCCAACGTCGGTGCTATTTGCGTTTATCCTGCATTAGTAGAAACAGTAAAAAAACATCTGGCTGAAGATGTTGGAATCGCCTCGGTTGCAGCGGGTTTTCCAGCGTCTCAGACTTTTATCGAAGTGAAAGTTGCCGAAACAGCTATGGCAGTAATGGAAGGAGCCACCGAAATTGATGTGGTCATATCTATCGGTAAATTTTTAGAAAAAGATTATCAGGAAGTTTACGAAGAACTTTCCGAAATAAAATCATCTTGCCGGGACGCTCATTTGAAAGTAATTCTTGAAACGGGTGCTCTTCAATCGGCTTCCAACATCAAAAAAGCATCAATCCTTGCCATGTCGGCCGGGGCGGATTTCATCAAAACATCTACCGGAAAAATTCCTGTTGCAGCCACCTTGGAAGCAACCTACATTATGTGTCAGGCCATAAAAGAATGGCACGAAAAAAACGGAATTAAAGTAAGTTATAAACCAGCAGGAGGAATTGTAACTACCGAAGATGCGGTAAAACATTATACAATCGTAAAAGAAATTCTTGGCAACGATTGGCTAAACAATAAAATGTTCCGCATTGGTGCCAGTAGATTAGCGAATAATTTGTTGAGCTCGATCGAAGGAAAAGAAGTGAAGTACTTTTAAAATATTGTTGTTCTACAAATAAAGATAATTGTATAAAGCTACCATTCGAATCAAATTTTTAATCTATCCATCTTTAGTTGATGTTTTATCGACTTTCGGATTGTCTAAAATTTAGGATGTAAAGCTTTTGGACGTAAATAACTTTCTTTTAAAAGAAATACAAGTAGTCAATCCTACTAAAATGCGTATAATATTGAATGTCAGCATAATAAACTGATAAAATGCTTTGACATATTGCAGAAAACAAGTAAATTTATACTAGAAATCTGAAAAATATTCAAAGTATATGAGAGGCAAAACACCAGAAATACATCTAGTGAAGATATTTGAAACTCCACTTGCAAGCTTTATAAACTCCAATCACGAATTGAGGCCATAGACTGGAACTCTTTAGACAAAGAGTTTGAAGTGTATTTTTCAGAACTAGGTCGTCCAAGTGTTCCAATCCGAAAAATGGTTGGATTGCTGCTGCTAAAAAGTTTATACAATCTGAGTGATGAGATGGTAGTGGCACGTTGGATTGAAAATCCATACTATCAACATTTCACAGGAGAATATGTGTTTCAGTATGATCAACCGATGAATCCGGCTGATTTTTCAAAGTTCCGTAAGCGGCGTATCGGAGCTGAAGGGGCTGAGAAACTACTGTCATTGAGCATTCATCTGAACAAAGACTGGTCTTAAAGTAGGAGCAATCGCATTTTATGGTAATCCGTTTGACGGTCACACAACACCAGAGCATTTGGAAAAATTGAAAGACTGACTGGAAAAACATTTAAAAGTGCCATTGTTGACAGGGGATACCGAGGATAGAAATGGATTGGTGAAACAAAAAGTCGAGATACCTGGTACACCAAAACCGACAGACAGCTATTACAAAAGATCAAAGGCACGGAAGAAGTTCCGTCAGAGAGCAGGGATTGAACCAGTGATTGGGCATCTGAAGCATGATCACAGAATGGAACGCAACTTCTTGAAAGGAGTTGTAGGTGATTCAATCAACACAATGATGGCTGCAACAGGATATAACCTGAGGCATTGGATAAGAAAACTTATTTCTATGCTCGAAAATATAATAATAACAATAGTTGATGTACTGGAAAATTACATTACAAACAAATGATCTAACTTCAAGTTGAACCATTTAGTTGCTTAATGTAAAATATTAGGTATTTAGCAGAACAGACTAATTAGTCGACCCTTAAAAAGCCCATAAACATAAGATTACCAGTAAAATAAATCTTAAAAGTATTGTGTGTATCTGCAAGTTTTAGTATATTTGATGCATAAATCTTGCAAATATATTATGCTATCAAAGAAGAAAGATAC
>QKGU01000359.1 GCA_003250325.1 Paludibacter sp. | reverse complement strand
TTCAAGTATATTCATATTCTATTGATTTTGACTATAAATATAATGAATATCAATCAATTAAACTAATTGTTTTTAAACTGTTTTCAATAAAAATCAACCGTAAATTATCTTGTCTTTCGATTAGGATACTTTGCGGATAATCATAAAAATAATTATCAATTAATCTGTTATATCAAAAAAGTATTGAATTTGAGGAATAAACTATGTCCGAAATTATCGATTATATCTTACATTTTTTATTGGGAGAACAATTTCAACCGCACATTGCAGAGAAGATTGGCTACACTTCCAATCCAGAAGAATTCGAAAAATACAAGTTAGTAATTATTCCTTCCGGCTTTTTTGACAAAGATACTTACAACACCGAGAAATCACTACCTACACTCCCTCTCACCATTTGGGAAGAAACGCCCATATTATTCGGCGAAGCAAAAACAGAACAAATAGGCGAAACAAAAGTAATTTATGCTGATTTGGTAGCCGGAACATTTTTTCTTATCACACGCTACGAAGAAGTTATTCGTCGAGATGTACGTGATGTGCACGGACGTTTCCCGGGAAAGGAATCGTTACCTTATAGGGCAGGATTCATTGATCGTCCATTGGTTGAAGAATACGGAAAATTGCTTAGAATACAATTAAGAGAAGTTTGTTGTGATATTCCAGAGCCTCCTGAGCAAATAAAAAAAATATACCTGACTCACGATTTGGATCAGATAGCTCATTTCCGCACAATAAGAGGAATGATAGGCGGTTTTTTACGTGGAATAAAACGCCCAAAGGAAGGTCAAAAAGCATTGAAAAGTTTTTTCAAAGGCTTACGTTACGATCCGTGGTACACGTTCCCTTTTTTATACAAAGTGGACAATGAGCTAATAGGACAAATCGGAAATGAACGAAGTGAGGCCATCCTTTTTATCCGTTCCGGGGGAGGAAAACGAAAGGAAGACAAACCATTCTCAAATTTGCTTCATCCCGATTATAAGAATCTGATCCGTTATTCTAAACGAAAAGGAATTTTACTTGGATTGCATACAAGTTATGCAGCCGGTATTACACCTTATCTCATTCAGGATGAAAAAAAGAAACTGGAATTCCATACACGTACAAGTATTAGCTATAACAGGCATCATTACCTCAATTGCCGGGAACCTGAAGACATGAGGTTTTTGTTGGAATCAGGTATTACCGATGATTTTACAATGGGTTATGCTGATATGGCTGGATTTCGTTTAGGAACATGTCGTCCGGTAAAATGGATCAACCTAAAAACAATGGAGGTAACTAATCTTACGTTACACCCTTTGACCATAATGGACGGAAGTCTCAGCGATAAACGATACATGTTTATGAATGCTTTCGATGCATTTCAGTATTGTCTTCAATTATTCGAGTGTGTGGAGAAATATAATGGTGAATTAGTTTTACTATGGCATAACACAATGGTTGAGAAAACACCAAAACTCTATCATCGTAAACTTTATAAAGACATTGTCAAATACCTGAAAACAAAATAACATGCAAAAAATTGCCATTGTGTGTGTATCCAACGATTTGGCAACAGATCAGCGTGTGCATAAAACTTGTCTAACTTTACAAAAATGC
>QKGU01000244.1 GCA_003250325.1 Paludibacter sp. | reverse complement strand
GATAAATACAAATCATCATAACTTTTGAGAGTAATGATTTATTTCTGTTTTTATTTTTGAACAGTTACTTATAGCTTCATCGGATTGTTTTTTAGTATTTATGTCGTTTTCGTAAAATTACCGCTAACGACCGAGGCTATGGGCTTGGGCGGTTTGCGTGAGCATTCGCTGTCGCACAGCGACAAAGTGAATGCGGGCGCAAAACCTGCCGAAATGCACTTCAGCCGCCAACTGCGCATAGGCGGGTGTTAGGGGCTGGGGCTTGGGGTAATTAGTTGGTTTTCAATTCATAATTTGTACTTCGTCCGCCTTGTTCTGATTTTGCCAGAATTCCCTTTTCAATTAAATCCTGAATGTCACGCAATGCTGTGTCTTGTGAACATTTTCCGATTTTTGCCCATTTTGTCGTATTCAAAACTCCTTCAAAGTCGTCCATTAGCATATTTAGTATTTTTCGCTGTCTATCATTTATTGTCACTTTAGAATTCTGAAGCCAAAATTCGTGCTTGTAAATAACCTTTTCAAGTAATTTTTCCGAACTTTCAATCGAATGTAACAAACAATTCAAAAACCATTCAAGCCAGTTGGTTATATCCAAACTTCCTTTTTGTGTTTTTTCCAAAATGTCATAATACGAATTTCGTTCTTTTCGTATTTGTGTCGACATACTGTAAAATCGATACGATTGTTCGTCTGAACGTGCTAACAACATATCACTTAATGCTCTTGAAATTCTTCCATTTCCGTCTTCAAATGGGTGAAGTGTTACAAACCACAAGTGTGCAATTGCAGCTTTTAAAACTGGGTCAACATTCTGTTCCAGGTTAAACCAATCGAAGAAAATTCGCATTTCATTTTCTATTTGATTTGCTGGTGGAGCCTGATAATGAACTTTTTCTTTTCCTAAAGCTCCTGAAACAACCTGCATTGGTCCAGTCGAATCGTCGCGCCAGTTTCCTGTGATAATTTTATACATTCCGCTTTGTCCTGCCGGAAAAAGTGAAGCATGCCAGCTAAAAAGTCGTTCTTTCGTAAGTTCTTTGTCGTATTTCTTTGTTGCGTCAAGCATCAAATCAACTATCCCGTCCACATTTCGTTCTGAGTAAACTAGTCCTGAAATGTCTAATCCTAAACGTCTTGCAATCGACGACCTCACTTGTTCTCTGTCAAGAAACTCACCCTCAATTTCTGTCGATTTTAGAATTTCAATTGTCAATATCTCAAGATTTGCTTCATTTTGAAGTTCAAAACCCAAAGCACCCATTTTTCCAATGAGTTTTCCTTGTCGATTTCTCACATAAGCAAGTAATGTTAATAGTCTCTCACTATTCCACTCAAAGATTGGCCAGTTTTGCTTGTTGTATAAATACATATTTTTCTTTTCTCCGCTAATTTTGCGGTAAAAATACAACTTATTCACCGCACGACAAAATATAATCCGCACAAAATGCGGTAAAAATGCTATTTAGTCGAGCCTTAAAAAGCCCATTTTCGTATTATATTATTGTTGATTTGGTAAAACATAGCTTTTATCAAGTCAACAATTTGTATTTTAAATTCGAGCCAAAAAGATGATTTCCATTTATTCATCATCCTTTTGAAGTT
>QKGU01000196.1 GCA_003250325.1 Paludibacter sp. | reverse complement strand
TTGGATATTGCATGGTGACACAATGAAGTGACCCGTGCTGTTTTATTAACGCCAAACAGTTAATTCCTACAATTTCTCTGTCTGGAAATGCTTTTTGCAATTGTTCTTTCGCAATTTCATCTTTTGGAGAATTATATGTTGGTAATAGAACTGCTCCGTTAATAATCAAAAAGTTAGCATAAGTGGCCGGTAAACGTTCACCATCTTCGTACACCGCATCGGCCATAGGAAGTGCAATAAGTCTGAAATATCCACCTGTTGAAGTTCTGAAACTTCTCAGCTCTTTTTTCATTTTTCTCAATTCCTCAAAATGCTCATCTTCCGGATCATCACATTTTACGTAAGCAATGGTGCTTCTGTCGCATAGTCGTGCTAATGTGTCGACATGACTATCAGTGTCGTCACCGGCAAGGTAGCCGTAGTTTAACCATAAAACCTGTTTTAAACCGAAGTATTCTTTCAATTTTGCTTCCACATCATCTTCCGAAAGGTTATTGCGGTTGTCGGATAATAGACATTCGGCAGTTGTCAAAACAGTTCCTTCGCCGTCAGATTCGATGCTTCCACCTTCCAGAATGAAATCGAAACAATTTTTGTGTCCGGCTTCTCCGAAAATTCCCGCAGTATATAGTTTTCGTGTAATCATATTGTCATGATTTGCAGCGAATTTCATTCCCCAACCGTTGAAAGTAAAATCATAAACTACTGGTTTGCCATCTTCCAAAACAGTAATTCCACCATGATCGCGCGCCCAGGTATCGTTGGTTTCCATTTCGGCAAAAGTAATTTTTTCCAGTTCATCTTCAGTAAAATGAACTTCCACTTCATCGGAATCAACGCAGACTATCACCAGATTTTCGCGTTTCAGTATTTCACGGGCTATGTTTACGAAGCATTCAGTCACTTCATTGAGCATATGCGCCCAATCGGTGTTTGCATGTGGCCAGGTGAGTTGAACAAACTCCTGTTCAGCCCATTCGGCAGGAAGTATTTTGGTAGATGTAATGTTCATCCTATTATTTAAACGTGAAAATTGAATACAAAAATACAAAAAAAATAGTTCTTGCTTCAATTCTCATAGCTTTAGACTAATTTTGTAGTTTAAAACAGAACAAATGAAAGATATAGTCATTTTATATTCAGGCGGAATGGATAGTTCCGTTGCGCTTTACAAATATGCCGATCGCATTCGTTTGGCAGTTTCGTTTAATTACGGATCTAAACATAATGAGCGTGAAATTGAGTATGCTGCCAAGAATTGCCTAGCATTAGGAATTGAACATCGTGTGATTGAAATGGATTTGAATAAAATGGGTTTTGTGTCGGATCTTTTACAATCGGGGGGCGAAATTCCAAACGGACATTATGAGGATGAGAATATGAAAAAAACGGTTGTGCCTTTTCGAAACGGAATTATGTTGAGCATTGCAGCCGGATTGGCCGAAAGTATTGATTGTAAATATCTTTTAATTTCGAATCATGCGGGCGATCATGCTATTTATCCCGATTGTAGAGAAAATTTTGTACAATCTATGAGTCAGGCAATTAGTTTTGGAACTTACAATAATGTTGAAATTTTTGCACCGTTTACCAACCTTAGCAAGCGCGAAATAGCATTGATTGGCAAAGAAATAAATGTTCCTTTTGAAAACACATATTCCTGCTACAACGGACAAGAAATTCATTGTGGAACTTGTGGAACCTGCACCGAACGAAAAGAAGCGTTGGAAGGGTTTGATCCGACAGTTTATCTGGTTTAATCAGGTTTTCGGAGATTTAGGATGATAATTGCATAAATATAAATATTTATTCGTTTTCATAATAAAACAAAACGCTCAATAAATAAAAAATGGGAAAAGTATTGATTATCGGTGCCGGAGGTGTTGGAACCGTTGTAGTCCACAAAGTGGCTCAGAATCCGGATGTATTTACTGAAATCATGTTGGCCAGTCGCACCAAATCAAAATGCGACGCAATCGCCGCTGACGTAAAAGCACGTTATGGCGTAGAAGTGAAAACGGCTCAGGTGGATGCTGATGTAGTTCCTGAATTAGTCGCTCTTCTCAACGATTATAAACCTGAATTGGTTGTGAATGTAGCACTTCCTTATCAGGATTTGACAATCATGGATGCTTGTCTCGAAGCCGGAGTTAACTATTTGGATACAGCTAATTATGAGCCAAAAGACGAAGCTCATTTCGAATACAGCTGGCAATGGGCTTACAAAGAAAAATTCGAGAAAGCAGGATTAACTGCTATTTTGGGTTGCGGTTTTGACCCTGGTGTAACAAGCATTTATACCGCTTATGCAGCAAAACATCATTTCGACGAAATTCAATATCTTGATATTGTTGATTGTAATGCAGGTGATCACGGTAAAGCGTTTGCAACCAATTTTAATCCGGAAATCAATATCCGAGAAGTATCGCAACGCGGAAAATACTGGGAAAACGGACAATGGGTGGAAACAGAACCACACGAAATCCACAAAGCGTTGAATTATCCTGAAATTGGTCCGAAGGAATCGTATGTGATTTATCACGAAGAACTGGAATCGTTGGTGAAAAACTTCCCAACCATAAAACGTGCACGTTTCTGGATGACTTTCGGTCAGGAATATCTTACTCACTTACGCGTGATCCAAAATATCGGTATGGCTCGTATCGACGAAGTGGAATACAACGGTGTGAAAATCGTTCCTATTCAATTCCTGAAAGCTGTATTGCCAAATCCTGGTGATTTGGGTGAAAATTATACCGGCTGGACATCAATCGGTTGTCGCATTAAAGGAATCAAAAACGGAGAAGAAAAAACATACTACGTTTATAATAATTGTAGCCACGAAGCAGCTTACAAAGAAACCGGTACTCAGGGTGTAAGTTACACAACCGGTGTTCCTGCTATGATTGGAGCCATGATGTTTATGAAAGGTCTCTGGAAAAAAGCAGGAGTTTACAACGTGGAAGAATTCAATCCGGATCCGTTTATGGAACAATTGAACATTCATGGTTTACCTTGGGTGGAATTGCATAATGTTGATTTGGAACTGTAATTGAAAATTATAATACAGACGAAAAGAGATGTCTTTGCAGACATCTCTTTTTTATTGTTTGTCACAGAGTTTTATAAATCAGAATACTTAACACAATAAGCTTTAAATACATTTGCATTGAGCATACATTTTTAGTACTTTTGCGCATCTTTTTAAAAGTCAACCGATCACAAATAAACCGTTATATTAAAATTCATGTTGGAAAAAATTATTATCCTCGATTTTGGTTCTCAAACCACACAGCTAATTGGTCGTCGCCTGCGCGAGTTGAATGAATATTGCGAAATTCTTCCGTACAATAAATTTCCAGAAAATACGGATGATGTCAAAGGTGTAATTCTATCCGGAAGCCCTTACTCTGTTTACGATCCGGTAGCTTTTAAAACCGACCTGACTCGCATAAGAGGAAAGTTTCCAATGTTGGGAATTTGTTATGGCGCTCAATTGACTGTTTATACTTCGAATGGAAGCGTTGAACCTGCAGGTTCAAGAGAATACGGTCGTGCGAACTTGTCGTTTATCGATCAGAATGACAGATTGTTCAAAGATATAAATTCAGGCTCGCAAATTTGGATGTCGCATGGCGATAGTATTACCAAATTACCGGCAAATTTCAATAAAATTGCAAGTACCGATGATGTAGAATTGGCTGCATTCAAAGTTGATGGAGAAGAAACATGGGGTGTTCAGTTTCACCCTGAAGTATTCCATACGTTGGATGGAATGCAACTGTTGGAAAACTTCCTGGATATATGTGGTTGTAAGCGCGATTGGTCGCCGGCATCGTTTGTTGAAAGTACGGTTGTCGAGTTAAAAAAGCAATTAGGAAACGATAAAGTAGTTCTTGGACTTTCAGGTGGTGTCGATTCATCGGTTGCAGCAGTGTTGTTGAACAAAGCTATTGGCAAAAACCTGACCTGTATTTTCGTGGATCACGGATTGTTGCGTAAGAATGAGTTTGAGAACGTAATGAAAGATTACGAACACCTTGGTCTGAACGTAGTTGGGGTGAATGTAAAAGAAAGATTTTATAAAGCTTTGGCAGGCGTTTCCGACCCGGAAAAGAAACGTAAAATAATTGGTAGCGGCTTCATTGATGTGTTCGATGAAGAAGCTCACAAAATAAAAGATGTGAAATGGTTGGCACAGGGAACCATTTATCCTGATATTATTGAGTCGCTTTCGATAACCGGAACAGTTATCAAATCGCACCACAACGTGGGTGGACTGCCCGAAAAAATGAATCTAAAACTGTGCGAACCATTACGTTTGTTATTTAAAGATGAAGTTCGCAAAGTAGGAACCGAATTGGGAATGATGCACCATTTGATTAAACGTCAACCATTTCCTGGTCCTGGTCTAGCCGTTCGTATTTTGGGTGAAATAACTGCTGAGAAAGTAAGAATTTTGCAGGATGCCGACGATATATTTATTAATGGCCTTCGCGAATGGAATTTGTACGATAAAGTATGGCAGGCAGGTGTGATTTTACTTCCTGTTCAGTCGGTAGGAGTGATGGGCGATGAGCGTACTTACGAAAATGCTGTGGCATTGCGTGCAGTAACTTCAACAGATGCTATGACGGCCGATTGGGCGCAGTTACCTTACGAGTTCTTGGCTAAAATGTCGAACGAGATTATTAATAAGGTAAAAGGAGTGAACCGCGTCGTTTACGATATTAGCTCTAAACCACCAGCAACTATCGAATGGGAATAAAGACCATTTACAAATTTGGATTTTAGATTTATGATTGTAGTCAAACAATCTGGATCGTAATCGTAAATCGTAAATGATAAATTGTCAATATGATAGATACTCATTCACATATTTATTCGGAAGAATTCGACGAAGACAGGGCAGACGTAATCAAACGTGCGAAAGAAGTTGGTGTAAAGCAGATTATTTTGCCGAATGTTGATAGCGAATCATTGCCACGCATGCTGGCTTTGGAAGCTGAATATCCCGATTACTGTTTTGCTGCGATTGGACTTCACCCGACGAGTGTTGGGGTAAATTATAAAGATGAACTTCAGCTTGTAAGGGACGAACTTCAAAGAAGAAAATATGTTGCCATAGGCGAAATTGGTGTCGATTTATATTGGGATAAGACGTTTATAAAGGAGCAAATTGAAGCGTTTCAACAGCAAATAAACTGGGCTTTGGAGTATGACTTGCCGGTTATTATTCATGTAAGAGATTCTTTCGATGAAACAATGGCAGCATTACAACCATTTAAAGGTTCAAAACTTCAGGGCCTATTTCATAGTTTTACGGGAAATCTTGAGCAAGCAAATGAAATAATAGACTTTGGTGGTTTCAAGTTGGGAATAAATGGTATCGTTACTTTCAAGAACTCCGGTTTGTCCGAAACATTGAAAAATATCGATCTGAAAAACATCGTTTTAGAAACAGATTCACCCTATTTGACTCCTGTTCCGTTCAGAGGGAAACGAAATGAAAGCGGGTATGTTCAGTTTGTTTGTAAACAAATAGCCTTAATTTACGGTTTAAGTGAAGATAAAGTGGAAGAAATTACCACTCGAAATGCTCTGGAATTGTTCAAAATAGGGGTTAAGTAGTTTAATTACAAAATAAATATACTGTAATTCATATTTTTTTCTTAACTTGCGCCCCGAAATGGAGAGGTGCTCGAGTGGTTGAAGAGGTACGCCTGGAAAGCGTATATACGGTGTGGAATCGTATCGAGAGTTCGAATCTCTTCCTCTCCGCAATAAGTTTATTATAAGAGGATTAATTATAAAAACGAAAATAAGTCAACAAAAAATTAGAAATCTAAAAAAAGAAGAAAAAAAATGAAAAAGGTATTTGCAATCTTATCAATCGTAGCGATTTTCAATCTTGGAAACCCTGTGAATGTTGTAGCGCAAGATGCTACTGCTAAAACCGAACAAGTAGCTGCTACTGATTCAGCGTCGACAGCAGTTGCCGATTCAACACAACAAACTGAGGAAACTCAAGCTGCAGCACCTGCAGAAGAAGGTGGTATGCACAAAGCATTGAAACAAAAATTTATTGAAGGTGGTGCAGGCTGGATGGCTCCAATCGCCCTTTGTTTGATTATTGGTTTGGCTTTATGTATCGAACGTATTATTTTCTTGAGCTTGTCTTCTACAAATACTAAAAAACTTTTAGCTAATATTGAAGAAGCTTGGGCAAAAGGTGGTGTAACCGCTGCTATGGACGTATGTCGTGATACTCGCGGACCAGTTGCTTCTATTTTCTATCAAGGTTTGTCTCGTTATGACGAAGGTATTGATGTAGTAGAAAAAACTGTTGCTTCTTACGGTGGTGTTCAACTTGGATTATTGGAAAAAAATCTTAGCTGGGTAACATTGTTTATCGCTTTGTCTCCAAGTTTGGGATTCTTGGGTACTGTAATCGGGATGATCGAAGCGTTCGATAAAATTCAACAGGTAGGTGATATTTCTGCTACAGTTGTTGCTGGTGGTATCAAAGTGGCTCTTTTGACAACGGTATTCGGTCTTATCGTAGCTATGATCCTTCAGGTATTCTTCAACTACATCCTTACTCTTATCGAATCGATGACAAATGATATGGAAGATTCTTCTATTTCTTTGCTTGATATCATCGTGAAACATCAAAAAAAATAATTTGATAAAAAAAGATTATTAGATATGTCAAAATTAACAGAAAAGATTCCCGGAATTGCGGCTCTTGTTTTAGTAGTTGTATCTATTTTACTAGTATTATTAGTATATGTAGGTGGAAATGCTGATTCTATATTGAATGGCGCCGGTGAAGAACTAACAGTGCCAAAATTCACAGATGCACTGTTGTACTGGACTTATGCTCTTGTAATTGCTACATTGTTTATTACTTTATTCATGGCAGGTCTTGGCTTTGTAAAAAGTCTTGTAAGTAATCCGGCTTCTGCTTTGAAATCACTTATACCAATTGCGTTATTTGTTGTGGTTTTTGTAGTAGCATGGAGTTTAGGAAGTGGTGAAAAAATGAACATCATTGGTTACGAAGGAAACGGAAATGAAGGAAACTGGGCTCGTTTTACCGACATGATGGTTTATTCCATTTATGCTTTGTTGGTTGGCGTTATATTAACCATTGTAGGCAGTAGCATTTACACCAAACTTAAATAATACAAATGAGTTTCGGTTATCTAAAACTCAAAAGATAGAATAAAATTATTATGGGAAAGAGTAAAAGAAAAATAAAAGAGATTAATTCGAGTTCGATGGCGGATATCTCCTTTCTTCTTTTGATTTTCTTCCTTGTAACGACTTCCATGAATGTTAGCACCGGATTGCAGAGACGTCTTCCGCCGCCTCTTCCTCCCGATCAAAAACCTCAAGATATTGATATTAAAAAACGAAATATCTTTGTGG
Organism: Paludibacter sp.; assembly: GCA_003250325.1. GTDB lineage: Bacteria > Bacteroidota > Bacteroidia > Bacteroidales > Paludibacteraceae > Paludibacter. The sequence continues at coordinate 4,455 of QKGU01000196.1, read as the reverse complement.
TGAAGGTTAACAGTATGAATCAGTTGTTAGTTCAAGGCCAGGAAATGAGCGTAAGGGACTTAAGGGAAAAAGCCAAAGAATTTATCAAAAACGAAGCCAATGATCCTAATCTTCCTGAGAAAGTAACTGTAGATATTCCTAATTTAGGAAATGTTGAAATTACAAAGGATCATGTTATCTCACTTCAGAATGACGTTGACACTCAATATCAGGCTTATATTGAAGTTCAGAATGAACTGGTAGGAGCTTATAATGAGTTGAGGAATGAATTCGCACAAGAGAGATTCGGCAAGAAGTATGACGAATTAGATCCTGAATTACAAAAAGCAGTACAAGATGTTTATCCTCAGAAAATATCTGAGGCAGAACCTAAAAATTATGGAGGAGTAAAAGATGGCAAGAATTAGAAAAGAAGAGAAAAGAGAAGCTCCAGCGCTGAGTACATCTTCTTTACCTGATATTATTTTCATGTTGCTGTTTTTCTTTATGGCTGTTACTACTATGAAAGAAGTTACTTTCAAAGTTATGGTTAAACCGCCTGAAGCTACTGAAATTCAAAAACTGGAAAATAAATCTTTGATCCGTTATATTTATGTTGGTAAGCCTACAAAAGATTATCAAAAAACATTCGGATCAGAAACCCGAATACAGTTAGGTGATGCTTTTGCTGATGTAAATGAATTGGAAGATTATGTAGTTCGTGAGAGAAGTGCAATGAAAGAAGAAGATCAAAATGTGATGACAATTTCCATTAAAGCCGATAAGGACACACGTATGGGAGTTATATCAGATATAAAACAAGCATTAAGAAGAGCGTATGCGTTGAAATTAAGTTATTCAGCAGTACAAAGAACTTCTTATTAATTTGTTCTAAACCACAAAAAGAAAAGCCATTTGAAATTTCAAATGGCTTTTCTTTTTTTATTGCTCCAAAGCAGGGGAAATAGGGGTTCTTAGTAAAAAGGTATTTTGATTGTATTCAAAGTTTGCATCCGATGTTATTTTAAAGATAAGCTTTGCTTCCAGACTTGCTTTCTTTGCAACATAAGAGAATGGAAAATAAAGCTGATTAGAAAGTTGCCCAAATACAAATTTACCCTGATTGTAGTTCGAAGTAGACGAGAAAATTGTATCTAAAGATTCTACTGGAGGTAAAAGAATACTGCTCACACTGTCGAGTGATTGTATTATATTTAGTTCTGTTAAATGATTTGAGTATCCATCAAAGACCATAAAGAAACTTACAGTGTCACCAACCCGAATTGTATCAAGCATATATTCCCCAGCAGCATCTATAGTAAAACCTAATGTGTCTGAACGGTTAATGACAATAGGATTTTGAAGAAATACGATATCCGGTTTATAGTTATAGTCACCGGAAAGATCACAGGAGGTGAAAATTGAAATGACTGATCCTAAGATTAAAAATAAATGTTTTTTCATTGTGTAAAATTTTTATTGCAAAAATAAGAATTAATTATTGTAAACAGAGTTCAAATATAACATTTTAAACTTTCTTATCCTTAGAATAATACGATAGTAAAGTAGAGTATTTATTTTATCTAATCTCTTTTTTTAGTATCTTTGCAGTCTTGAAAAATTCAGGGATTATGCCTTGTTATTTTGTTGATAAATAAACGATTGGATAAATCGTAAATCGTAAATGAATAAATTGTAATTTAAGAAGATGGAACTCGCAAGTAAGTACAACCCAACGGACATTGAGTCGAAATGGTATCAGTATTGGTTAGACAATGGTTTTTTTAGTTCAAAACCCGATAGTCGTGAGCCTTATACTGTCGTCATCCCGCCACCTAATGTTACCGGTGTACTTCATATGGGTCACATGCTCAATAACACTATTCAGGATGTGTTGGTTCGTCGTGCACGTATGCAGGGCAAAAATGCTTGTTGGGTTCCGGGAACCGATCATGCTTCCATTGCCACCGAGGCAAAAGTAGTTGCAAAACTCGCTGCAGAAGGTATCCAAAAGACCGACCTGACCCGTGACGAATTCTTAGGTCATGCTTGGGACTGGACACACAAACACGGTGGAATTATCCTTGAACAGTTGAAAAAACTGGGCGCTTCGTGTGACTGGGATCGTACAGCTTTCACTATGGACGAACCACGTTCAGAAAGTGTGTTGAAAGTTTTTGCTGATTTATACGAAAAAGGACTGATTTACCGCGGTGTACGCATGGTAAATTGGGATCCAAAGGCGTTGACTGCACTTTCTGACGAAGAAGTTATTTTTAAAGAGCAACAAGGTAAATTATTTTACCTGCGCTATAAAGTGGAAGGCGAAGATGGTTATGCTGTGGTGGCAACTACCCGTCCAGAAACTATTATGGGCGATACCGCCATGTGTATCAATCCAAACGACCCTAAAAATGCACATTTAAAAGGTAAAAAAGTCATCGTCCCATTAATCAACCGCGTTATTCCGGTAATTGAAGATGAATATGTGGATATTGAATTCGGAACAGGTTGTTTGAAAGTTACTCCGGCACACGATGTGAATGACTACATGTTGGGTGAAAAATACAATTTGCCTTCTATCGATATTTTCAACGATAACGGAACATTGAACGAAAATGGTGCACAATATGCCGGTATAGATCGTTTTGATGTTCGCAAACAAATTGAAAAAGATCTGGAAGCAGCTGGATTACTTGAAAAGGTAGAGCCGTACACAAACAAAATAGGTTGTTCTGAACGTACTGATGCTGTGATCGAACCAAAATTGTCGATGCAGTGGTTCCTGAAAATGGAGCAATTGGCAAAGCCAGCTTTAGAAGCGGTAATGAGCGACGATATTCAGCTTTATCCTGCTAAATTTAAAAATACCTACCGTCACTGGATGGAAAACGTGAAAGACTGGTGTGTTTCGCGTCAGCTTTGGTGGGGACACCGAATTCCTGCGTATTATCTTCCTCAGGGTGGCTTTGTGGTAGCATTATCAAAAGAAGAAGCATACCAAAAAGCATTGTCAACTGTCAATTATGAATTATCAATTGATGATCTTCGTCAGGATGAAGATTGCCTGGACACCTGGTTCTCTTCATGGTTGTGGCCAATTTCTGTTTTCGATGGCATTAATAATCCTGAAAACGAAGAAATCAACTATTACTACCCAACCAATGATTTGGTGACTGCTCCTGAAATTCTATTTTTCTGGGTCGCACGTATGATTATTGCCGGATATGAATATAAAGGAGAAATGCCATTTAAAAATGTATATCTAACTGGTATCGTTCGTGATAAGTTAGGTCGTAAAATGTCGAAATCGTTAGGAAATTCTCCCGATCCATTGGATTTGATTGCGCATTTTGGTGCCGATGCAGTGCGTTTAGGAATGTTGCTGACTTCGCCAGCCGGAAACGATTTACCTTACGACGACAGCCTTTGTGAACAGGGACGTAACTTCAATAATAAAATCTGGAATGCTTTCCGTTTGGTAAAAGGTTGGGAAGTAGCTGACATAGAACAACCTGAATCAGCCCGATTGGCAGTGAAATGGTTCGAAGCACAGTTGAACAAAACCTTGGTGGAAATTGATGATTTGTTTTCAAAATACCGTTTGTCAGAAGCTTTAATGGCGGTTTATAAACTATTCTGGGATGAGTTTTCGTCATGGTATCTGGAAATGGCTAAACCGGCTTATCAAAAACCAATCGACCGAACTACTTACGAATCTACACTTGGTTTCTTCGATTCTTTATTAAAGGTTTTACACCCATTTATGCCATTTATTACTGAAGAACTATGGCAGGCACTCGAAGATCGCAAGGAAGGTGAAAGTATTATGGTGGCTTTACAACCAAAAGCTGCTGAAGTGGACGAAAAACTGATTTCAGAGTTTGAATATGCTAAAGAAATTATTGCCGGAATTCGTACAGTACGTTTGCAAAAGAACATTCCAAACAAGGAAGTGTTGAATTTGCAAATTGTAGGTGAACACAATGGAACTTTCGATGCGGTGGTAGCAAAACTTGGAAATTTAGAAATAATAGAAAAAGCGACTGAAAAAACAGCAGGATCAATTTCATTCCTGGTTGGAACAACCGAATTTGCGATTCCAATGGGCAGCCTGATTAATGCTGACGAAGAAATTGCTAAAATGGAAGCTGAAATTAAATATTACGAAGGCTTTATCGAATCGGTAATGAAAAAGCTCGGCAATGAGCGTTTTGTGGCAAATGCAAAACCTGAAATTGTAGAAGTTGAACGCAAGAAAAAAGCGGATGCCGAAAGTAAAATTACTTCGCTGAAAGAAGGAATTGCTACTTTGAATAAATAAATAGAAAAGAGGCTGTCTCAAAATAAAATGAGCCAGCCTCTTTCGTGTGAAATAGAGAATTCCGTTTTTTTGAATAAATTTCTGTCTATTCAAATCTCAGGAAGTTATCTTTAGTGTTTTTTCGTTTTTAGAGCAAAAAAAGAGTATTTCTC
>QKGU01000002.1 GCA_003250325.1 Paludibacter sp. | reverse complement strand
CTGAGTGAGAATGTTGATGTTGTAAGGGTACTTTATTTTATTTAATACAGATATGATCTCGATTGACGCAAAAGCCATTCCGAGACGGATTGCTGCGCTTCCCCATGCTTTCGAAAATGTCTGAAGAATTACCAGATTTGGATATTCTAAAAGAAGTTCAGCAAAGCTTGCGTGTGATGCAAAATCGATATAGGCTTCGTCCAAAACAACGATTCCCGGAAATCCTGTAAGCGTTTTTATTATTTGTTCTTTGCTTAAACTATGAACACAACCAAATAATTTTTGTGTTGGCGTTGCAGGCTGCAAGAAGTTCCTCTGCCAAGAAATCAAAGTTTTCGTTGAGCAATACTTTGCGGTATTCCACATCGTTTATAGAAGCAGAAACTTTATACATTCCGTAAGTAGGTTCGATGGCCACCACATTATCAATACGTGGCTCGCAAAACGCGCGGAATAGCAAATCAATAGGTTCGTCGCTACCATTTCCGAGAAAAATATTCTCTGCCGGAACATTTTTTATTGCCGATATTTTTTCTTTTACTTCCCACTGAAGTGGATCGGGATAGCGGTTGTAGGGCGCATTGTATGGATTTTCGTTTGCGTCGAGATATACCGATGCTTCGCCCTTAAATTCATCGCGGGCGCAGGAGTAGGGTTGGAGTGAACGTATGTTTTCGCGTAAAAGCTGATCTAAATTCATTGTTGTGAAATTTAATAAACTACAGATTTTTGTTGTCAAATTATCTTCTGTGGCTGCTGTATCTTTCTTCGATATCTTCTTTCTCTTCGTTTAAACGAACTTTTACTGCGTTGCTGTGTGCTTGCAGTTCTTCGCTTTCGGCCATGAAAATAATTGCATTGCTCAAATTGGTAAGTCCTTCCTGAGTAATTTGCTGAAAAGTAACTTTTCGAACAAAACTATCCAGGTTTACACCGTTGTAAGCTTTGGCATAACCATTTGTCGGTAAAGTGTGGTTCGTTCCCGAAGCATAATCTCCGGCACTTTCAGGCGTGTAATTTCCAAGAAATACCGAACCTGCATTTACGATATTTGCTGCCACACCCATGTAGTATTGGGTAGCGATAATCAAATGTTCAGGTGCATATTCGTTGGTCATTTCAACAGCTTCTTCCAGCGTTTTAAGAATGATTATTTTGCTGTTTTCAAGTGCTTTTTTAGCAAATTCTTTTCTTGGAAGCTGTTCGAGTTGTAACTCGATTTGTTCCAGTAGTGGATCTACAATTTTTTCGCTTACACTGATTAAGATAGACTGACTGTCTGCGCCATGTTCGGCTTGAGAAAGAAAATCGGCGGCCAAAAAAACAGGATTTGCAGAGTCGTCGGCGATGATTTCAACTTCCGAAGGACCGGCGGGCATATCAATCGCCACATCGCGCAACGAAACCAATTGTTTGGCTGCTGTAACGTACTGATTTCCGGGTCCAAAAATCTTGTAAACTTTCGGAACGGATTCGGTACCATAAGCCATAGCCGCAATTGCCTGGGTTCCTCCAATTTTGAAAATACGATGTACGCCGGCTACTTTAGCTGCATAAAGCACAGCCGGATGAATTTTTCCTTCTTTATTTGGTGGTGTACAAAGTACTATTTCTTTGCAATCAGCTATTTGAGCCGGAATTCCCAACATTAAAACCGTAGAGAAAAGCGGCGCAGTACCTCCAGGAACATAAAGTCCCACTTTTTCGATGGCGATTGCTTTTTGCCAGCAATAAACACCCGGTGAGGTTTGTATTTCCGGTAATTCAGTTTGTTGTTCGGAATGGAATTTCCAAATATTGCGACGTGCCATTTCAATGGCTTGCTTCAAATTCACGGAAACAAGTTTTTCAGCTTCGGCAATTTCTTCTTTG
>QKGU01000229.1 GCA_003250325.1 Paludibacter sp. | reverse complement strand
TATCTCAATGAGTTCTGCTATAAATTCAACAGAAGATATTTTGGAGAAAAAATATTCGACAGACTGCTTATTACTGCCGTTTCTTATACTCCAGATTTTAAATCGAAAATTTACAATAGGACACTTTGCGGATAATCATAAAAAAATAAAGCAGAAAATCAAATTCTGATTTTCTGCTTTAAACAAAAATAAATATGTATTCTAAGCCAGTTTTTCGAGCTTACTTACATTATTTGTAATTTCCTCGTCGGATAACGAATAATTCACTAAATCACCTGCAAGATATTGGTCATATGCAGCCATATCTACCAATCCATGACCTGAAAGGTTGAACAAAATTGTTTTCGTTGTGCCCTCTTCTTTGCATTTCAAAGCTTCGTTAATGGCTGCAGCAATAGCATGAGCAGATTCTGGAGCAGGCACGATTCCTTCAGTCTGAGCAAAGAGTACACCTGCATTGAATGAATCAAGCTGTTTGATATCAACTGCTTCCATAAGTTCGTCTTTCAATAATTGACTTACAATTGTTCCTGCACCATGATAACGTAATCCACCGGCGTGAATATGAGCAGGTGCGAAATTATGACCCAAAGTGAACATTGGTAAAAGAGGAGTGTATCCGGCTTCATCGCCAAAATCATATTCAAATTTACCACGAGTCAGTTTGGGACATGATGCCGGTTCTGCTGCAATAAAACGTGTTTTCTTTCCTTCCTTAATGTTATGACGCATGAAAGGGAAAGATAAACCTGAGAAGTTTGATCCTCCACCAAAACATCCGATAACAATATCAGGATATTCTCCGGCCAGTTCCATTTGTTTTTCTGCTTCTAGTCCAATTACTGTTTGGTGTAACGAAACGTGATTCAACACGCTACCTAAAGTATATTTACAGTTTGGAGTACTCATTGCCAGTTCAATTGCTTCAGAGATTGCAGTTCCCAAACTTCCCTGATAACTTGGTTGCTCTGTAATTGTTTTGCGTCCTGATTTTGTGGACATACTTGGTGATGGAATTACCTGAGCTCCCCAAGTTTGCATCAGTGAGCGGCGATATGGCTTTTGTTCGTAACTGATTTTTACCATGTAAACGGCTAATTCCAAACCAAATGTCTTGGCTGCAAACGACAAAGCAGTTCCCCATTGTCCGGCACCAGTTTCAGTGGTAATATTGGTCGTTCCTTCTTTTTTGCAATAATAAGCCTGAGCCAAAGCAGAATTAAGTTTGTGAGAACCTACCGGACTAACACTTTCATTTTTAAAATAAATATGTGCCGGTGTATCCAGTGCTTTTTCAAGATTATATGCACGAACCAGTGGAGTAGGACGGTAAATTTTATATTTTTCGCGCACTTCTTCCGGAATTTCTATCCAGGGATCGCTTTGATTCATTTCCTGTTTAGCCAAATCTTTTGCAAAAAGAGGAAATAGATCTTCTTCTTTTATGGGTTGTTTCGTTCCCGGGTGTAACATTGGCATTGGCTTAGTGGGCATGTCAGCAACGATATTGTACCATTTTAATGGTAATTCTTTCTCTGACAATAAGAATTTCTTTGTTTTTTCCATGATGAAATTTTATTTATTAAACTAATGATTTGAATTCTAACTAAAAAGCCTGTTATTTATTCAAACAACAGGCTTTGGTATATTATTGTGGCGTTTAACACATATGTATTTACAAAAATCTATTGTTTGCAATAATCAGTTGTAAACGCCAATAGAATGTATGTGCAAAACTTTTCACGTCTTTCTTTATTTATGATACACAAAGGTAAAAACAATTTTTAAATAGAAAAAGAAATGATCTTTATTTTAATAAATTGATAGTTATGAAATCGAAAAACTTTAAATCTTATGCATGTAACAATGAACGCAAGGCATTTTAAATATAATTTGTACTTTTGTATTAAAATAAGATTCAATACCGAGAAAAACATAACTTATTATTAATTAAAAGAGTGCAATCTCTTTGTAAACAAAACAATAGAAAATGATACAATCCATGACCGGTTTCGGGAAAGCGACCTGCGAGTACGGAAATAAGAAAATTGTTGTTGAAATTAAGTCCTTGAATAGTAAGCAACTTGATGTTTCAACGAGAATTTCAGGTTTATATCGCGAAAAAGATATCGAGATCAGAAACGAAATTTCACAAAGACTGGAGCGTGGAAAAATCGATTTATCACTTTATATTGATAATTCTGGAAAAGAGTCTGTCACTCAAATCAATCAATCGGTAGTTGAATCGTATTACCAACAAATCAAGACTCTTTCGGAAAACATTGGAATTGAAGTCCCAGGCAATTGGTTTGAAGTGCTTTTACGCTTACCAGACACAATGAAAACCGAAACTGTGGAGCTTGACGAAAACGAATGGATAGAAATAAAGAAGACAATTGCAGAAGCAATTGATCAACTTACGTCGTTCAGAATTCAGGAAGGCAAGTCATTAGAGACCGTTTTCAACGAAAGAATAGCGAATATCGGTCAATTATTACTAGAAACAGCACCTTTTGAAGCTGAAAGAGTAGAAAAAATTAAGACTCGTCTGGAAGAAAATCTGCAAGCATTGTCAGAAAAGATCGATTATGATAAGAATAGATTAGAGCAGGAGTTGATTTTTTATATTGAGAAACTCGATGTAAACGAAGAAAAAGTCAGATTACGCAACCATTTAGACTACTTTATGGAAACTATGCAACACGAAAAATCGCCTGGTAAAAAGCTTGGTTTTATTGTACAAGAGATTGGACGTGAGATAAATACGCTTGGATCAAAAGCAAATAATAGCGATATGCAAAAGATAGTCGTGCTAATGAAAGATCATTTGGAACAAATAAAAGAACAAGTATTGAATGTTCTATAAAAAATGGTTATTCAAATTTTCAAAATTAAAATTGTATAAAACGTATTAATACAACAATTAGCAAAAACAAAAAAGAAGAAGTAACAAAATAAGAATAATGGCAGGCAAATTAATTATATTCTCAGCTCCATCAGGTGCAGGAAAAAGTACACTCGTACAACATTTATTAAAATGTAATTTTGATTTAGAGTTTTCTATTTCGGCAACGAGTAGAGCACCGAGAGGTGTTGAAAAGAATGGTGTTGAGTATTATTTCTTAAGTCCTGAAGAATTTCGTCAAAAAATTGATAATAAAGAATTTATAGAGCACGAAGAAGTGTATTCAAATTTATATTACGGAACTCTTCGTAGTGAGATTGACCGCATTTCAGACAACGGAAAAAATATAATTTTTGATATAGATGTTGCCGGTGGAGTGAACATAAAAAAATATTTTGGTGATAGAGCACTTTCTATTTTCGTTGCACCACCAAGCATAGAAATTTTACAGGAACGATTAAAAGGTAGAGGTACTGATACTGAAGAGATGATAAAAAAAAGAATTGGTAAAGCAGATTTTGAAATGAGCTTTGCTCCAAAATTTGATCGTGTAATAGTGAACGATGATTTGGAAAAAGCAAAAACAGAGGTTGAACAGGTAGTTGGAGAATTTCTCAACAAATAATTTTTCATCTGGAGCTTTTCCTTATAAATATAGATGAATACGGTAAATTCGATCAATAATAAAAACATATCACTATTACAAAATGTGATAATTTATTGTAATATAACATATTAAATGTTATTATTTAATTTTTATATTTAGCTATCTGAATAACAAAAGCTAACAAATGCATATTGCAATATACTCCGGTTCTTTCAATCCCGTTCATAACGGACATACTCGGTTAGCTGAATATCTGATTAAGAAAAATCTGGCTGATGAAGTGTGGTTTGTGGTTTCGCCGTGTAATCCTCTTAAGAATCAAATTGATTTAATAGATGAGTATGTTCGATTGGAAATGCTGATATTGGCTATAGGAAACAACCCAAGCTTTAAAGTTTCGGATATCGAATTCACTATGCCAATTCCTTCTTATTCCATTGATACACTGCATGAATTGTCGGCGCAGTATCCCGAACATCAGTTTAGTTTGATTATTGGTAGCGATAACGCTCTGGTTTTCGACAAGTGGAAAGATTATGAACGTTTGCTATCGGAATACGAAGTTTTGGTTTATCCGCGCAGAGGTTATGATTTTTCGGAAGTTGCCGAAAAATATCCGAAAATGAAATTGCTTGATACGCCATTTTACGATATTTCTTCAACGGAAATACGCCAACGGATAGTGACAAAAAAGGATGTACGCCAATGGTTACATCCTGATGTTCAAAAGTTTATATTGGAAAACAATTTGTATTCTTAGAATCACAAATTATAAATACGGATTGTTTTGCTTTTCGTACCCAATCGTTGTTGCAGGTCCGTGACCACTATAAACAACGGTGGAATCGGGTAGGGGAAGCATTTTCTTTGTAATCGAAAGTATGAGCGTTGAATAATCGCCTTTTGCAAGGTCAGTTCTTCCAATTGAGCCTAAAAACAATACATCTCCGACAAAAATGAGATTTTCTTTTTCGCAATAAAAAGCAACACTTCCAGGTGAATGACCTGGTACGTGAATTGCTTTCAAAGTTGAATTTCCAAATACTATTTCTTGATTTTCAACAATATAATCTCCTAATTCCTGCGCTTTTTCGTTGATTGGAAACCCAAAAGATTTAGCCTGAGCAACCACGTTTTCCAATAAAAACTCATCTTCTTGGTGAGCTTCGGGCTTCAATCCGTATGTGTCGTAAAGAAACTTATTTCCAAACTGATGGTCGAGATGTAGATGTGTATTTAATACATGTTTTATCCTTAGCTGATTGTCAGTTATAAATTGAGTAAGTGCTTGTTTCTCTGCATCAAATATGCAACCAGCATCAATAATTACAGCCTCATTTGTTTCGTCGTAAACGATATAAGTATTTTCCTGAAAAGGATTGCAAGTGAATTGTTTAATAGTCATTTTAAATCGTCTAAATTAAAGTGGCACGTAAACTGCCTTTTTTGTTTTGAAAAATTCCTCTGAAAAGATATTGCTTACTTCATAAAGTTCAGCAATATTCTTATAAGGCAAAATTTCGTGTTGGAGTTCACCGCCTTTTAAACAAATTAAGCCATTTGGAATGGCATTTATTTGTTTCGTGGCTACATTTTTCTTTACCAACTTCACCAAATCATCCAAAGGCATTACAGCGCGGCTTACCACAAAATCATATTTGTCTTTTTCTTCCTGCACTCTCAGGTGTTTTAATTTTATGTTTTTCAATCCGATAGCTTCTGCTACTGCGCTTCCAACTTTAATTTTTTTGCCGATGGAATCAATCAAAACAAAGTTTACTTCAGGAAATAAAATAGCCAATGGTATTCCGGGAAATCCTCCGCCTGTGCCCACATCGAGTATTTTAGATCCTGTGTGAAAATGAATGATTTCCGCAATAGCCAAAGAGTGTAGCACATGATGTTCATAAAGATTCTCAATGTCTTTACGAGAAATTACATTGATTTTAGAGTTCCAATCAACATACAAATCATAAAGTGCTTCAAACTGAGATTTCTGAGTTTCAGTAAGGTGAGGAAAATATTTTAAAATCAGTTCCATATCATTATTTTGAGGCAAAGTTAATTGAATTTTTAGATACTACATGACTTTTTATGATATTTTAAAATCATGACTTGCATTCAAATTTATCAGTTGTAATATTCTTAAATTGTTAGTATACAACAGCATATGTTTTGTTCAAAAGTCAATTGTTATAACTTAAATCAACTCTTTAATATTACTCATCTTTTTATTATCTTTGCGCTCTGTTTTTTGATTATAAATTAATAATCTAAAAATACATATTTTACTTGTAATCAAGGATGTATACATGTTATTTTGATTGAAAATATATGTGTTATTCTTGAAGTATTGTATTAAAAACTAAAAAATAATAAAATGAAAGCTTACGTTTTTCCTGGTCAGGGTGCTCAGTTTGTAGGAATGGGTAAAGATCTGTACGATCAATCCCCTTTAGCCAAAGATTATTTTGAAAAAGCAAACGAAATTCTTGGTTTCCGAATCACAGATTTGATGTTTGAAGGAACTCCTGAAGATCTTAAACAAACTAAAGTTACACAGCCAGCTGTATTTTTACATTCAGTAATTTCTGCATTAGTTTTAGGTGATGATTTTAACCCGGAAATGGTTGCCGGACACTCATTAGGTGAATTTTCTGCACTGGTAGCTGCTAAAGCTTTGTCGTTCGAAGATGGTTTGAAACTGGTTTATGCTCGTGCTATAGCTATGCAAAAAGCTTGCGAAATAGAACCGTCAACTATGGCTGCTGTGCTTGGTTTGAGCGACGAAGCAGTTGAAGAAGTTTGCGACAGCATTAAAGATTCAGTTGTGGTACCAGCAAATTATAACTGCCCGGGACAATTGGTTATTTCAGGATCTATTGAAGGAATTGACAAAGCTTGTGAATTATTGAAAGAAAAAGGAGCAAAACGTGCTTTAAAACTTCCTGTGGGTGGTGCTTTCCATTCTCCATTGATGCAACCAGCCAGCGAAGAATTGCAGGCGGCTATCAATGCTACTACTTTTAGCGCTCCGGTTTGTCCTGTTTATCAAAACGTAAACGCGTATCCTCAAACCGATCCTGCAGCGATTAAAGAAAATCTTATTGCTCAGCTTACTGCTCCGGTACGTTGGACTCAAACCGTGAAAAATATGGTAACTGACGGTGCAACTGACTTTTTTGAATTAGGCCCTGGAGATGTTTTGAAAGGATTGATCAAAAAAATAAGCCCTGAAGCCATTGTAGGTTAATTTTACAGAAAAACTTAATGAAAGATGCAGAGAAACTTTTCTGCATCTTTTTTATTTTGATAAAAAATTTAGCATTAGAGTTTTTTTTGTATTTTTGTTCTCCATTCAAAATTGATAATTGAATCATCGAAAATATGTTTAGAACAAACACTTGCGGCGAATTACGCCTTGCCAATTTAGGGCAGAAAACAACATTGGCCGGTTGGGTACAGCGTTCCCGAAAAATGGGTGGAATGACTTTCGTTGACATTCGCGACCGTTATGGCATTACTCAGTTGGTTTTCAATCAGGATACAAATGTGGCGCTTTGGGAAGCTGCCAATAAACTGGGTCGTGAGTTTGTTATTCAGGTAACTGGTGTTGTTGCCGAAAGAAGTAATAAAAACCTTAATATAGAAACCGGTGAAATTGAAATACTTGTATCGGATTTGACTGTTCTCAACGAATCAAAAACGCCACCTTTTACCATTGAGGACAATACCGATGGTGGAGATGATATTCGTATGAAATATCGTTATCTGGATTTGCGTCGCAATGCAGTTCGTTATAATCTTGAATTGCGTCATGCTATGGCATTCGAAACGCGCCGTTATCTGGATAAGATGAACTTCTTGGAAGTAGAAACTCCTGTATTAATTGGTTCAACTCCAGAAGGTGCGCGTGATTTTGTTGTTCCATCACGTATGAATCCGGGAGAGTTTTATGCACTTCCTCAATCGCCACAGATTTTCAAGCAATTGCTGATGGTTTCTGGTTTTGATCGTTATTTCCAAATTGTAAAATGTTTCCGCGATGAAGATTTGCGGGCCGACCGTCAACCTGAATTTACTCAAATAGACTGCGAAATGTCTTTTGTTGAACAGGAAGATGTGTTGCAAATATTTGAAGGAATGGTAAAACATCTTTTCAAATACGTTAAGGATATTGATTTTGCCGATGCATTCCCACGTATGACATGGGCTGATGCTATGAAATATTATGGTTCAGACAAACCGGATATTCGCTTCGATATGAAGTTTGTGGAATTGAAAGAAGAAGTATCGGGACATGATTTCGTCGTTTTCGACAGCGTTCCTTATGTTGCTGGAATTTGTGCAAAAGGTTGTGCTGCTTACACTCGCAAACAAATTGATGAATTGACTGAGTTTGTAAAACGCCCTCAAATTGGAGCTAAAGGCTTGGTTTACATCCGTTGTGAAGCCGATGGAACTTACAAATCATCAGTTGATAAATTTTATACAAATGATGATTTAAAAGTAATTGCAGATAAATGTGATGCCAAACCTGGTGATTTGATTCTAATTCTCGCAGGTGAAATGCGTAAAACACAGAAGGCGCTTTGCGAATTGCGTTTGGAAATGGGAGCAAGGCTCGGTTTGCGAGACAAAAACGTATTTGCACCGCTTTGGGTGATTGATTTTCCATTATTTGAATGGGACGAAGAGGTTCAGCGTTTCTTTGCAATGCACCATCCGTTTACATCTCCAAAACCTGAAGATATTCAGTATCTTGACTCAGATCCGGGTTGTGTGCGTGCTAATGCTTATGATATGGTTGTAAATGGTGTTGAGTTGGGTGGGGGATCTATTCGTATTCACGACAGCCAGTTACAAAACAAAATGTTTGAATTGCTTGGATTTACACCTGAAAAAGCGCAGGCTCAGTTTGGATTTTTAATGAGTGCTTTCCAATATGGAGCGCCGCCTCATGGTGGTTTGGCATTCGGTTTGGATCGATTTGTATCATTATTCGCTGGTCTCGATAGTATTCGCGATTGCATCGCTTTCCCAAAAAATAATTCCGGACGCGATGTCATGATGGATGCGCCGTCGGTTATTGATCAATCTCAATTGGATGAACTTAATTTGGTGATTGATATAAAAAATTAACAAATTACACTGATAGTATAAATCCTGCAAGTTTCAATAATTTGCAGGATTTTTTAATTGTAGGGAACAGTTACATGTTTTTATTATACATAATATAAAGTATTGATGTCATTTTCACAATTAAATAGAGTAGGGAAATCCTCAACAATTAGATGGAAATGTGGATGATAAGTTTGAGATGTCGGATTGTATGTTATTTCCGTTTTTCTTATCCCTTTTATCTTTATTTTACGCTTTTTGAGTAGGTCATATATTTTGTTGAAGTCCTTATCCATTTTTATCAAAGTGGCTTTTAAATCCTCTTTAGAACAATTTGGAACGGTCAACGTCATAAAGTGTGGGTTATGTAGTTCTTTTAATTGGTTGCCGTAAGCGTTGACAAATTTAGCTATTCTGATACGATTACACACAGTACACCAACGCTGATTACAGTATTGGGATGTAATTGTACTGTCTTTTTGTGTCAATAGGCTGGCACAATCAACTGTCTGAAAATAAGACTTTTTCAAATCTGAATCTAAATTAATCAACTTATAAATATAACTGTGTGTAAAAAACTTGGCTCTAGCTCGTTTCTTAAACATGTCCATATTTTGCACAGTTTCAACCATTTACAGCTTATAAATTTCGTTTGCCTTTTGGGCTAATCTCATTAAATCCTCATTAGAGAAACAACGTTTTTTCAATCTATAATACGCTGTATTTCTCTGCATTCCGCAAGCCTCGGCAATCAAAGCTAAATTTATCTTACTATTTTTCAATAGAGCATAAATTTCAATTTCTAACTGATTAAAAACAAACACTTTAGTAAGCAATTCAGATGCTATGTGTTTCTGCATTTCTCTATTTGTCATGGTTGAATTATTTAATTTTAAGACAAATATAAAATAATAATTCGATAAAAAAATAAAAGAGTTGCAGAAACTTTACAACTCTTTTTAATAAACAAACAGTACAATATTGATAATCAATATTTTGTGATATAAAAGTTTTTATTCGATTACAAAGGGAATTATTCTAAAACAACTAAGTTATAAGTCATATATTTAAGTTTCATTCGCGGCATGTATTGCAATGCAAACAACGGAACATTGAAAGTTCTTGTTACAGTTCCCGCCAATGTTTTGAATTTGGAGTAATCTACATCAACGGCAGGGCATTTTGAAATAATACTTTCAAAGTCGGAATTTTCAGAAAGTCCAACAACAATTGAATCTCTGTCTGTTATAAATGTTAGCTTAACTTGGAAGACTTCATTTTCATGCTCATCTAAAACAGCCAAGAAATTAACATTTGAACATGGATAGCTATTTAATGTATATCTTTTCATGATAATAGATATTGAATTTTTATATACTGGGAGTCGCGAAGATACTTTTTCGCATCATTGTAAAGGTTTTTTCCTTTGTTGTCGATTTTTGCGTACTCAATTGCTACTTTGTCGATGTATTCTTTCGGAACTGAAAGAAGCGTTTCAACAAAGGCGTCTTCATCTTCGAACATTCCGAAGGGACCGCCCCAGATAGCATCATAAGCGAGTCGGGCTTTTTGCGCTGGGTTGATACTTGAAACTTCAACTGTTGTGTTTCCTGCTTTTTGATAGTCGAGGATGTCAGCCGTTGTACTACTGACCGCAAAAAGACCTTTAATAAAGGCTTTGATTTGAGTATAAAATGCAATAATAATGATAATAAGAAAACCACCGATCCACACGCCAAGGGGTACTCCAAGAAAAGGAGTAGCAAGGAATTTAGCACTTCCATATTTTTTAAAATTTTCGTTCATTATTTAATTCTTTTATTTATTGCTTGTTTAACTTCGGCAACTGTAATTTGTTGGTCTTTGTTAATGTCGTACGCAGGATTCTGACTTGCTATTTTTGAAGCCGATATATTTGAAGTCTTTAAAACATAATTGTCAGGTTTTCCGATTGCAACGGGAAAGAAGATGGCAAAATATAAGTCGTACATGTTTGACATTTTGCCCTTATATGGCTTCAAATACTTTTCGACATAGTCCAATTGTTGAACATTTGACATATAGAATAAGTCATTTGTCGATGTTCCAAGACTTTTGGCTGTAGATGGCATGAATTGTATCAATCCGACTGCATTTGTGTACGAATTCAGAGCTTTAGGGTTAATATTACTTTCTATAAACATGACGGAAAGCAATTGATTCGGAGTAACACCCAACCTTTCAGCAACTGAAGAGAGCTTCTCTTTAAATTCTGACAGGTTGGATGTAATGTATTTATCAAAGTTCATTGTTATGCTGTAACTTTTTTTTTGAACAGTTTAGCAAACAATCCCTTTTTCCATGCAATGAAACCAACCACAGCAACGACAGCCACAGTGATAATGATAATCATTGTTTTATTGTTTTTCTTTTTTACTTTCATTTTTCAATTTGTTAGTTAAGTGTATGATGGTTAATGTTAATACTATAATTTGTAATAAAACGGTCAAATTTTCCGCAAGATTTAAGAGGGGCATCGCATTTACGGATAAGAGCGACAGCCCCCCTTTTAGTGCATTATTTTGCATTATCTTCTATTTCGATTTGTTCTTCCTCTTTTGGTGCTTGTTCGGGCGGATATGCTTCCGTGAATTTGTCCGAAGCATATTTGAGTACGTCCGAACATACAACAAAAAATTTTGTATACTTATGGGCTTTGTCAAAGAAAGAGCCGAGTTTAAAAAGTAGTTTCATAGTTCAGCAGATTTTTACATTGATGTTTGTCGTTTCTGCTGCTCTTTGCGAGTTACTTTAACCCACAAACCGCCCTCGCGTTTATCGGTTGGATTTGCTTCACAAATTGAAATTTCATAAAGTTTTCCACCAAGTTCGACAAAACATTTGTGAGCGTTTACTTCTTCGCCAGTTCTTTTGTTGACTACTTGTTTGGCAAGTTTCAATTGATAAGGATTGCCGAAACGGTCAGTTTGAACGTTTGGCGTATTTCTGTTATTATTATAAGCCATTTTTTTTTGTTTATGTTATTGATTTATTAAATTTTATCGTCTGCGACGTGGAACAAGCGCAAAAATGCCAAGAAATAAGAGAGCAACGCCCCCCGCAAAATAGCCCCAATATTGAGCCAAGAAACTTTTTTGTCCTGCACCGTACATAAGTCTTTCGCCTTGTACACCGCCGAGAGGGGCTACTTGTGCGGCTGCATTCGCTTTAATCTGTGCGGCTGATGGTTGATATAGGGCTTGCATTGTTCCAACGCCAGCCCCCACCGATTGAATGAGGGCTTGTGCGTTGGCTGTCGTATTGGCTTCTTTTGCTGCATCGGGTAATTTCGAGGGTGTGAAAAGGTTTGTTATTACACCCCCCGAGATTTTAGAGACTGCAATATTACCGACACCGACTAATGCTTTGCCGACTATTCCACCCTTGCCAAGAATGGCACCAGGTTTGAATAAATCCTTTAATGCCATAGGTTAAATGTTTACTGTTTCTGTGGTTATTACTGTACTATCGGCAGAATAGAGAACTTTTGCTTCAATTGCACCTCTAATTCCGATTGTATGATACAGCAAACCGTCATAATAAGACTGCGAAGAATGTAAGGGCACAGATGGTAAATTGTCATCTGCCGCATGAATAACGACAACATTTGCTACAAGATTTTCGATTGCTTGGGTTATGACCTTTATATCTTCCTTAAATGTAACCGTTCTATCAGAGAAAACAATGTCAATTTGTTGGAAATTGTCACGAGGTAATGCAAGAACGTCTTTACCAATTAAACTAATCGTTTTTTGCGTGTTTGCGTTTACTTTTAATTGCTTGTATTGAGTATATGAATTTGTAATGACTGGAAATTCAATTCCATACAATTCAATATCCCAATTTTTTTCTTGTTGATATTCGAGAGATAACAAAAGGAATTTTCCGTCACTCGAAGATATTGCTCCCTCAGATGACAACTCGATACAACCTTCGACTGTTATTCCTTGAGGGTCACGTGAAGAAACCGCATTTATATGTCCTTCTTGATTGCTGCAAATTTCAGCAACAGACCCTAACCCAATGGGAAGCAATAAGGGGATATTTCCGTTTTTAGTTTGTTTTTGGATAGAAATTTTTACGATATTAAGGCTTTCAACAAGAGTTTTCCCCGGATTTGTTGTGTCCTCTAAGAACGAGCCAGACAGATACCCACGAAACCAAATCTTCTGAATTGGCGCATCTATTTGCTTTTCCCTCATTGGGTTTTGGAGGTTTGAATGTCCAATGTACATAAATAGTTAAAGTTTAAGTTTGATTTATAAACAACGATTAAATAAAGCACAAAGATACAAGCCGAAAGAGGGCGAAAACGGGAATATATGATTTTCGCGGTATCTTCATTTGCATTCATAGATTATTACGATTTTTCAATGTTTTTCATTATTTCCCTTTTTGATGTGGTTGTGTTTTGCTCAAATGCTTTTCCCGAGTTATGCTAATGTATCAAGGCGCGCGCGCGAGATAGCGAATAAATTTGAATTACACAATAGCATTTTTGATTTGTAGTACTATAGACATACACTACAATCTTTTAAATTATTACCAGGTTTTTAATTTCTGTAAAATATTGATTGAGTGAACAATAAGATTTTAATTAACTTTTATTAATACCAAATTTCGGACATTGGGGCGGGAGTGTGTTTTGAAACGAGGACTTTTAAAAGTTGATAAACATTGGAACGCTTATCATTTATGTAGATTGTTTTTAATTGATAAATATATTTTGAGGTAATATTTATATCTAAATATAGAGAAATGGAAAAACCGTTACACTCAAATTTTTCTCTGATTGTGTAACGGTTCGCCCGATAGTTTGAAGTATTCAATCCGTTCGGAAATGTTTTTGTGAGTGTAAGAAAATAGTAGATTTTGTTATGACCCATAAGTCATCCGATAGTCGTTTATTGCTTCGTTGAATGTAGGTATGTGATCAAATTCTGCATTATTGAAATACTCGACAAATTGATGTAAACTTAAATAAGGCGTTTGACTTTTGTGTTTAGTTCCTTGCAGTTCTAAAGTGTCGTTTATCGCTGCAAATCGGAAAGTATTGTCATTGATTGCAAATTTCAGCATACAACGAAAAGCGTCAATTTCGTTTCTGACTTTGAACGTAAATAGTTTATTTGTGTAATAATTCGGCTTATCCGCATAAAATTGTAAGTATCTGTTTTGTGTTATCATATAAAATGAACTTTAATGAAATGAACTTTTAAAATGAACTTTGCCCCCCTCGAAAGTGTGTTTTCAAAAAAAGGGGGCAAAGATAATTGTTTAAGGCGTAGTTTTGAATACTTCTCTATCTACATCCGAAGAAAACGTAGTTTTTTCGTCCGTATAAAGATATTTGGAGAAAAAGAGTGAATTTTCAACGCCCAGATATTTATAATTGAATTTTGAACCGTAGAAATAGAAACAATCGCCCTTATTAAGTTCCGACAACATCACAGGCTTTTGTATCGGTTTAATCTTTTGGTTATAGAATTGCCGTTCTAAATCGGCAAAAGACATGTTTAAATTCATAATTCATTTTTTTATTTTAAGCATTTCTTTTGCTTCCTCGATGGTTAGATGTTCGTAGGCTGCTAAATCTGCTAAAGTTATTTTTGTAGTCTGTTTTCCAAGATGGTTTAAAACCTCTTTTTTAAATTTGCTCGCTTTACTTTCGCAAGCCCCTAAATAAGTCATGATGTGATTGTTAGAAAGAATCATAAAAAATAAGAATTACAAGTTTTTAGTTAATTGAATTAAATTATCAGTAGGAGAGTAGTTTGTCAATGCTTCGCCAGTCTCAACATCGTACCAGTCGGAATAGCAAAATTGATATATTGAAAATTTGTTTTCGAGGTCTTCGACAGATACACTTTCAATTTCTTCTATATCTTCCGAAATTTCCTTTTTCATTCCGAATGTCCGAAAGGTGCGTTTTCCTTTTATTGTAGAAAAAATGTGGTCAAATTCTGCAGGAAAGAATTTATATTTACCCCCGATTTTTGTTATAATCTTTGTGAAGTATTTAAAGATTTCAATTTCTGAATTTTCGGTACATGGTCGGCAATCTTGAGCAACATAATTTGCAGTAGGATTATAGGATAACCACAAATTTATTATTGTATTAAATCGCAATTTAGCGAGATTATGCAAAAAAATAAAGCCTTTTTTATGCAGGGCTTTGTCTTTTCTCAATTCTGATACTATTTGTTTGTAGTATACATAATATAAATTATAGGAATATTGATAATTGTTATTTTTGATATAACTTTTTATTAAAAATTGTGTTATAAATATAATCGTAAACACTAAATTTGTATATAGTAATTTCACCATTATAATTACGCGAAAATGAAAATGTACACTGCGGTTTTGGTGATTCTGCTTTTGATGATTGTACTTTCTGATGTGTTTTTTTACTATCATTTAAAAAGAAAAGAATCCAAACCAATTTTCTTGATTCTACATATTGTACCTGCAATTATTTTTGCAGGAATTTTTATTTACATAAAGTTCGGTTTGGAAAGTTCTCATAATTTCAGAATAATTGCCTGGGTTATGTGGATTTATTTTTTCTTTCTAATGATTTATATTTCCAAACTAATCCATATCATTTTCTATTTTCTGAATTATCTGTTTCGGCGAATTAAGCATCACGATGATATATATTTCAATATAATTCGTCTTGTTTTAACAGTTTCTGTAGTTGCTACAATGTTAATAAGTGCATATGTAACTCCACGAAATTTTGATGTAACGCATGTTAAAATAGAAATTCCCGGCCTCCCTCCTGCTTTTGAAAATTATAAAATCGTTCAATTGTCTGATATTCATTTAGGTAGTTGGAATCGAAAATATTCCAAAATACAGAAAGTAGTACAACTTGTAAATGAGCAAAATCCTGATATTATTGTCTTTACGGGTGATATGGTAAACAATTTCGCAGCAGAGACAACAGGATGGACGCCATATTTTTTGGAATTGGATGCAAAATACGGTAAATATGCCATTCTCGGAAACCATGATTACGGTGATTATGCAGACTGGAATTCTAAAGCTGAACGCCGAAATAACCGAAATCAAATAAAACAGGCTATACGAGATTTTGATTTCAAACTTTTACTGAACGAACATTTGACCTTACATAAAGGAAAAGATAGTTTGGTTCTGGTTGGAGTTGAGAATTGGGGAAAATCGGAAGAATACAGATATAGCGACTTAAAAAAAGCAACGAAAGGTACTGATCCTAAAAGCATTAAGATCTTGTTGAGTCATGACCCTAATCAGTTTGATGCTGAGATAGCAGGGAAAAAAGATATTGTTTTGACACTGTCAGGACATACTCATGCAGGACAAATGGCTGTGCGGTTTGGAGACAGAGTCTTCTCTCCTGCTTCTTTGGTCTTTAAATATTGGTCTGGTTTATATAAAGTTAGCGATCAATATATTTACGTAAACAGAGGTATCGGATACATTGGATTGCCCATGTTTATAGGTGTACGACCTGAAATAACCGTAATAGAGTTGTCTGCTGCAAAATAATTGAGTAATTTTGCACTCTCATCAGAAAAAACAAAATAAAAATGAAAAAAGTAATTATTACAACTGAAAAAGGCCCGATGACAGCGGAGTTATACGAAAAAGATGCTCCGAATACAGTAAAAAACTTTATCGAACTGATCGAAAAAGGTTTTTACAATGGTTTGACATTTCACCGTGTTATTCCTGATTTTGTAATTCAGGGTGGTTGTCCAATTGGAAATGGTGCTGGTGGACCTGGTTATACAATTGACTGTGAATTGGATGGAGATAATCAATACCACGATCGCGGTGTGCTGTCAATGGCACATGCAGGCCGAAATACAGGAGGATCACAATTCTTTATTTGTCACAACAGACAAAATACTGCCCATTTGGATCGTCGTCACACTTGCTTTGGTAAAGTAGTGCAAGGCCTTGACGTGATAGATGCTATTCGTCAGGGAGACAAAATCCTGAAAATGGAAGTAGTAGAATAACTCGAATTTATCGGTAAGAAGCAGCTTTTTGTTGCTTCTTACCACTTTCGATTCAATGCTTCGCCTACCACGAAATTACTTCCTCCAATAAAAATAAGATCATCCGTCTCAGCATCAATCATTGTAGAATTAATAGCTTCTTCTACTGATTGATAACTATTCCCTTCTAAACCGATACTTTTAGCTTTTTTGTAGAGTTCAACAGCCGGCATTGCCCGCTCAATTTGTGCTTGAGTGAAGTAATAAATAGCTTGTTTAGGCAGTAAGGCTAATACAGACGACACATCTTTATCATTTACCATTCCTATGACAATGCGGAGAGTTTTGTATTGTTGTTTTTTTAGTTGCTCAACCACATATTTTATTCCTGCCACATTGTGTCCGGTATCTGCTATTAGTGTTGGTTGGGTTTGCAGAAGTTGCCAGCGTCCCATTAATCCTGTGTTTTCAACTACATTTTCCAATCCTGCACGAAGTTGATTTTCTGCTATATTATATCCTAAATTATTCAGAATTTCAATAGCAGACAAAACGGTTGCAATGTTTTTTAGTTGGTAATCTCCATTTAGTCCGATCAGAAAATCTTCTTTCAGATTTGTTGTAACCAACATTTTGCCGTTTTTGTAATCTTTAAAACTAACCTTCATTTTATCTTCAGAAAGGAAAATCGGAGCATTCATTTCGCTGGCTTTACGCATAAATACCGGTAAAGTCTCCGGTACAGTTTCACCAATTACAACCGGAATATTCTTTTTAATTATTCCCGCTTTTTCTGCTGCAATCTTTTCCAAAGTATCTCCTAAAAAGCCTGTGTGGTCGAAACTGATATTAGTAATAACAGATAATTCGGGTTCAATGATATTGGTACTATCCAGCCTCCCTCCCAACCCTACTTCAATTATAGCTATGTCTACGGCCATGTCGGCAAAATATTGAAAAGCCATAGCCATAGTAGCTTCAAAAAACGAAGGTTCTATTTCAGAAAATAAAGTATTGTGCTGATCAACAAAATCAATAACGTATTGCTGATCTATCATTTTGCCATTCACTCGGATTCTTTCGCCAAAATCAACTAAATGTGGCGAAGTATATAATCCAACCTTATAGCCGGCTTCCTGCAAAATTGAGCAAAGAAAATGCGAAACAGAGCCTTTTCCGTTCGTTCCTGCAACATGAATGGTTTTATAGCGGGTATGAGGATTGTTTAACGCATTCATTAAGCGGATTGTATTATCCAGTCCGGGCTTGTATGCTGATGCACCTACATGATGAAAGACAGGCAGACGATTGTAAAGATATTCCAGTGTTTGTTTGTAATCCATCTCAATATTTGTTTTCTGACACTATTTCTTCCGTCGTTTTTCGATTTTTATCTCTGAGTGGTTGATTTGAATACCCAAGAAGAATAACAAGCATGACGCGTTTGTTTGAAGGGATTTCAAGCACTTTACGAACTTTTTTCTCGTCGCACCATCCCAACATACAACTTCCGAGTCCTTCATCAGCAGCAGCAAGACAAATATGCGATGCTACAATTCCAAGATCAAGATGCGGATAGTGTTTATTTTTCATCCAACCGCCAACTGTTGAAGTAAAGTTGGAATTCTCTTCGATAAGAACAATTTGCACCGGTGCTTGTTTACTAAAATGATTCATGGACAACATTTTGCTTGTCGCCGCATCGGCTATTTTGTGTCGTTTTTCAGGATCGGTTACAACAATCAATTTCCATGGTTGTCCGTTGCAGGCCGAAGGCGCTAGTCTGGCCGCTTCAATAATTCGGTCTAGTTTATCCGTTTCAACGGGTTTATCCAGAAAAGCCCTATCGCTTTGGCGTTTTTTTACTAAGTCTAAAAATGACATGCCATTCTATCTTTTTATAATCTTTAAAATAAACTATCTTTGCAAGAAGATATAATTATCAACACAACAAAAGAAAGTACAATCTTCAATTTTATTGAAGCACAAAGATAACAATTAATATGCAACAAAAAGTTGAATCATACATTCGAAAACATCAATTGCTGACACATGACAAACCTGTAATTGTAGGAGTAAGTGGTGGCACCGACTCGGTCGTTTTGTTGCACGTTCTTATCTCTCTTGGATACGATTGTATTATTGCTCATTGCAATTTTCATTTGAGAATGGAAGAATCAGATCGGGATACAGAGTTTGTTCGCAATCTGGCAGTAGAGTACAAAAATACAATTCATTGTATTGATTTTGATACGATTAAATACGCTGAAGACAACAAAATATCTATCGAAATGGCTGCACGCGAACTCAGGTATAACTGGTTCGAAGAATTGCGCGTGAAATTCGATGCTCAGGCTGTTGCTGTAGCTCATCATGCTGACGATGATATTGAAACTCTTCTGTTAAATTTAGTCCGTGGAACTGGAATTCGTGGAATGAAAGGAATCTCAAACAGGAATAAAAATGTGGTGCGTCCCCTACTCTTTCTTACTAGAGAACAGATCGAAAGTTATTTGATTTTGCATAATCTCGATCATGTTGAAGATTCGACAAACGATAGTATTGATTACAAAAGGAACAAAATTCGAAACGAAGTGCTTCCTATTCTGGAGGAAATAAACCCATCGATTCGGGAAACTTTATATAAAACTTTGCAGTACTTCGAAGGAAGTCTTACTATTTATCAACAAGCCATCGACCAGATCGAAAAAATGGTTGTTCATAAATCAGCTGACATCATTAAGTTGGATATTGATGCAATTTTGCAACAAGCCGATGTACCTACTGTGATGTACGAACTGTTGTATCCATATGGCTTCACTTCGGCTACAATTGAGCAGATAACCGCGCTCCTGGATGGCGAATCGGGTAAAGTATTTTACTCAGAAAGTCATCGTTTGATTAAAGATCGAAAATATTTGATTATTAGCGCGAAAGGCGTAAATGAACAAAATGAAATTTTTATTTCGCAAGCCGAAAACGAGATAAGTTATCCTATTCGTCTGAACATAAACAAGCTGTCTATAGACGAAAATTTCAAGATTTCAAAAGAGCCAAATAAAGTTCATTTAGATGCCTTAAAATTAACTTTTCCACTTGTTATCCGGCACTGGAAAGAAGGTGATTCGTTCGTTCCGTTTGGCATGAAAAATCATAAAAAGTTAAGCGACTTTTTCATCGATAACAAACTTAGCTTGCTGGAAAAAGAACAGACTCTGATTCTGCAATCAGGTGACGAAATTGTCTGGATTATAGGGCTCCGCACCGATGATAGATTTAAAGTAACGAGTGAGACAAAAGAGGTTATAGAATTAATTATTAGTGATTAACGTTATGGAATCAACCTCCGAAGAATTACTTTTAGTAGATCAGGATTATTTGTTGCAGAAATATCCCGGCAAAGGTGGTTGGACGTATGCAGCCATTCCCGAGATAAAGCAGGATAAACATGCCTGGTTTGGCTGGGTGAAAGTTCGCGGAAGCATCGATGGATACGAAATATCAAATTATCATCTGATGCCAATGGGTAATGGTACTCTATTTTTACCTGTAAAAACTGAAATACGAAAGAAAATCGGGAAACAGGAAGGCAATTGGGTACATGTGTGACTCTTTATTCACAGGAACTACCACGGGTTAAAAAAGAAGATTTTATTGTTTGTCTGAAAGAAGAACCAGTCGCTTACCAAAGATATCTCCAAATGACGGAAACCGAGCAGAAAGTAATAATAGACTGGATTTATTCTGCTAAAAACGATTCAGTAAAGGTGGAACGCATTGCTGATACCTTGAATAGATTATCGAAATGATCTTTTTTGGTGATTTCACTGAACAAACTTCCCTTTTATTACGTTAAATCCACTAATTTATATATAATTTAAAAAGTAGATTTTGAGTAGTAAGCGACAATTATTGGAATTAAGAGTGGAAACAATCCGCTCAATAGCACACGGAGTATTTATTTTATCTTTCAAACATAATTTCCATTTTACAGCCGGGCAGATTATTGCTGTCGATATAATTCCTGACGGAAAACCACGCCTTTACAGCATTGCAAGCGGTGAAAATGAAGAAAATATGGAAATTTTGTTCGATGAAAAAAAGGAAGGAAAATTGACTCCATTTCTTTCGAAACTTCATCCGGGTGACGCTATTTATGTCTCCGAACCTTTTGGAACTTTCAGAACTTACACTGATCCGGGCTATTGGATCGCATCCGGAACAGGTGTGGCTCCTTTCGTTTCTATGGCTCGTTCAGGTTTTGGAAAAAATAAGATATTGATTCACGGAGGAAAAGCCGACGAGAACTTTTATTATTCCGAACTGTTGGAAAGTATTATGCCTCAGCAATTGATCAGATGTTCTTCCCAACAGGAAGATACGAAGTATTATAAAGGTAGATTGACTCAATGGCTTAAGGATCAAAAGGATTTGCCGACTGCATATCAGTATTATTTGTGTGGAAGTGCTGAAATGGTGGTAGAAGTTAGAGATATATTGATTAGCAGGGGTATTCCGTTTCAAAATATAATTTCGGAAACATATTTTTGAAAGGTTTATGACTGAAAAAATAAACATATTCGGATTAACTGTTTTGCAACTTCAGGAGATTGTAAAATCGATAGGATTGCCGGTTTTTACTGCCAGTCAAATTGCCGAATGGCTCTATCAAAGACGAGTAACGACCTTTTCAGAAATGACGAATTTATCAAAAAAAGCAAGAGAATTGCTCGATAAAGATTATTGCATCCTGCTTGCTGAGCCTTCTAAAGTTCAGGTATCTGTTGACGGAACTAAAAAATATCTTTACCCCACTGAGATTGGAAAATACGTTGAAGCAGCATACATTCCGGAAAAAGAAAGAGCAACTTTATGTGTTTCCACTCAAATTGGTTGCAAAATGGGCTGTTTGTTCTGTATGACTGGCAAACAAGGTTTTCAAGGGAATCTTACAACCGGAGAAATTATCAATCAAATTCAATCGTTGCCAGAATTCAATAAGCTAACCAATATCGTTTACATGGGAATGGGCGAACCAATGGACAATATTGATGCTGTTTTACAGAGTATTGAAATCATGACTTCGGAAAAAGGTTATGGTTGGAGTCCTAAGCGTATTACCGTTTCCACCATCGGAATTATACCCGCTATGATTACTTTTCTGGATAAAAGTCAGGCTCATTTGGCCGTAAGCCTTCATTCTCCGTTCGATGAAGAACGTCAGGAACTAATGCCCATACAAAGCGTTTATCCAATCACCGACGTAATTGAAGAAATAAAAAAGTGGAATCTCGGTCGGCAACGCAGAATTTCGTTCGAATATATTATGTTCAAAGGTGTAAATGACACTCCAAAACATGCGAATGAACTTGTACGACTGCTGAATGGGATAAAATGCAGGATTAACCTGATACGTTTCCACCCTATTCCAGGCACACCATTGCAAGGAACATCATTCGATGATATTGTAGAATTTCAAAATCGGTTGAAATCGAAAGGAATGACTGTAACCATAAGAGCCTCGAGAGGCGAAGATATTTTTGCAGCCTGTGGAATGCTTTCAACAAAAGAATTTCTGAAGAAGCAGAAAGAAACTGATTTTTAAAACATCTTAAACATGAAGATAATTTGCCGACTCATTTTAATTCTGGTTTTAGTTATTTCTTTTTCGTGTTCGTTCAACTCAAAAAAACATACATCAATGACCATTTCCGAAACAGATAGTTTTTATTCAGATTTATCGGCTAAAGAAGGCATGCATGCAGCTTTTCTGGCTATGTTTGATTCCAGTGCTGTCATGCTTACTTCAAATAGATTGCCAATTGAAGGTATAACATCTATCAGAGAATTATTTTCTCAACGCAACGACAGCAATTTCATTCTGACATGGAAACCCACTTTCGAAAAGGTTGCTGTTTCCGGAGAATTAGGCTATTCATATGGAATTTATAAAACCACAGATAAGCAAACATGTAAAATAATTGGCGAAGGAACTTATGTTACCATTTGGCAAAAAAATGAAAAAGGGGAATGGAAAGCCGTTTTAGATACAGGAAATGAAGGATTGAAATAAAAGACTGAACAATAATGCTATTGTTCAATCTTTTCAATTAGAATATTTTTTTGTAAATATGACAATAAGGACTTCCTTGTTTCTTTTCATAATACTCCTGATGATAATCTTCCGCTTTCCAGAATTCCGGAGCCGGACGAAGAATTGTGGCCACCTTATATCCTTTTGAAGTGAGAATTCCTACATATTTTTCAGCTATTTTACGTTGATCATCATCCGCATAGAATATCACAGATTGATACTGATCGCCGATATCCGGTCCCTGACCGCCAACTTGTGTAAAATCATGCGTTTCGTAATAGAGTTTTACCAAATCTTCGTACGATGTTTTTGTTTTGTCGTAAACAACTTCTGTCGTTTCCACATGTCCTGTAGTGCCAGTACAAACTTCTTTATAAGTCGGATTTTTGGTATGGCCTCCCATGTAACCAACTGTTGTGGATATTACTCCCGGAGCTTTCATCAGATAATACTGAGTTCCCCAGAAACAACCAGAAGCAAAAAAAGCGATTCCTTCATTCTTGTTTGTCATAACTTTTTCGGGTATAAATTTCATTGATATTGAGTTGACGCAATAACGTGTATTTTTTGGAGTAAACCGTTCTCCTTCAAAAACATGTCCAAGATGCCCTCCACAGTTTGCGCATACAATTTCAGTACGTCGGCCATCAGCATCCAAAACCCTTTTTACTGCACCGGGAATTTCGTCATCAAAGCTTGGCCAGCCGCAATCTGATTCGAATTTATCTTCTGATCGATACAGTGGTGAATCACATTGTCGGCAAACGTAAGTGCCTTTTGCTGTTGTATTTACATATTCGCCGGTAAACGGGCGTTCTGTTGCCTTGTGGAGAATTACGGCTTGTTCTTCGGGAGTTAACGGCTTGTATTTCATTTTGCTATTCGTTTGATTATATGCATTTTGACTAATTAATAAAAATGCCAATATTACTAAGGACGTTAAATTCGTTTTCATCGCTCTATTTTTTGAGAGTAAACAGTTGAGCTGTTTTTTTGTTCGATGAATTAAACTTATACAACAAACGCCCCAAGACGGGGCGTTTTCAGATGTATTTCTTTAGTTGATTATCTTATTCTGTTTAATGATTTTACCAGTGCTTCATCTTTTCCTATGGCACGAATTGCAAGTATATTCAAAACAAAGCTTACCAGTGGAAATGCCGTTACAATGCGTAAACTCCAGTCAGTATGTAGGTTTTGATTTGCAAACCAGATATAAATAAACAGAATGGCATAATATCCGGCCATTAAAACCATATTAAAAAAAGAAAGACGTATTTGCAACATCCTGTTTTTAAACAAGAAAATTGTAACCAATGACATTAACGGAATTATTGCAGAAATAGCTGTTAACCCCCATACACTGGATTGAAAAACATTCCCGGCAGTAGCATGAAGGTAAATTCCTTTGTAGCTCATCACATACATTGCCATATCTGCTTTGTTTATAAGGTCGGCTACTGGCGTAAATAACGTAATACATGATAGAATTACGATAAGAAGCAAATAAACTGTTTGTATTCTTTGAAGCATAATTTTTTTCTTTTAATTCGCTTTTGTCACTTCCATCGAAAGGTTGTTGGTTTGTTTTTTCCATTGTTCATCGCGTACTGCATAAATACGCTCGATGATTTCGACCACTTTCAATCCTTCAAGCACATTAGTGGTAATTGTTCCTTTATCGCTGAGTTTTTCTATAACATTTTCAATAACGTAATGATGATTTTGTGCAGAACCTTTATATGCACCATAATCGTTTGGCGGATTGGATGGTGCAAGTTCAGGCATTACATAATCTTTTATGTGACAATACGTTACTTCATTCATGTATTGGCCGGCCACTTTTACGGTTCCCTTCGAGCCTATAATTGTTATACTGCTTTCCAGATTCGTATCCCAAACTGCTGTTGAATAATTCAGACAGCCCATTCCACCGTTTATAAAGTCGAATGTTACCACTCCGCTATCTTCAAAATCCGTAAGATTTTTATGGTTGAAATCGGCAAAATTTCCGCGGATGTTTTGTACATCTCCGAAAAGCCAGTACATTATATCGATGAAATGCGAGAATTGTGTAAAAAGAGTTCCTCCGTCAAGTTTAGCATCTCCATGCCAATTTCCTTTTTTATAGTATCTATCGTCGCGATTCCAGTAGCAGCTTAGATTTACCATAAAAATATCACCCAAAATGTTGTTATCTACCAACTCTTTAAGCCAAACAGATGGTGGAGAATAACGGTTTTGCATAACGCTGAAAACGTGTTTTGACATTTCGAGCGATTTGAACAGAATTTTTTCTGCATCAACCTTAGTCAACGCAATGGGTTTCTCTAAAACAACATGCTTTTTAGCCTGCAATGCTTTTATCGCGTATTCAGCGTGATATCCATTAGGTGTACAGATATTTATAACATCGATATCCAATCCGGCAGCTAACAATTCATCAAAATTAGTAAAATATGGTTCTTCTACATTTTCTAATCCCACATTCTGTTTTGGAAGAACATCACAAACTGCTACCAGTTCAGAATCAGGATTGCGGCGTATCATCTCTGCATGGCGTTTTCCTATGTGCCCCTGTCCTATTACTGCAAATTTTATCATCGTATTTTTATATAATTAATTATCAATTAAAATAAACTTATCAAACCAGAGTCACACTTCCATTTTCTAACCTGTATTTCTGATTTGTTTCCGGGCAAATCGCCAAACCTTTTTCATCGAAATGCAGTTTATGCCCATTTTGGCTCACCCAACCTGTTTGTTTTGCCGGATTGCCTACCACTAAAGCATAAGGTTTTACTGTTTTTGTTATCACTGCTCCCGCTCCGATCAAAGCGTATTCTCCAATTTCGTTTCCACAAACCACTGTAGCATTGGCTCCTATGCTCGCACCTTTGCGAACAACTGTTGAAGCGTATTCATTTTTACGGTTTACGTGGCTTCGTGGGTTTATAACGTTGGTAAACACCATCGAAGGCCCTAAAAATACATCATCCTCGCAAATAACACCCGTATAGACCGAAACATTATTCTGTATTTTTACGTTTCGTCCTAGTTTTACTGCAGGCGAAATTACAACATTTTGACCGATATTACAAGATTCTCCGATTATACAACCCGACATAATATGCGAAAAATGCCATATTTTTGTTCCGGCACCAATTTCACAATTCTGATCTACAACAGCGGTTTCGTGTACAAAATAATTCATATTCGTCTTTTAGTTATTGATAATCTGTTCTATTTATTACTTTACAAATTCAAGAACCGATTTAGTAATATGTTCCAATTGCTCTTCAGTTAATTCAGTATGCATCGGCAATGACATTACACAATCGCACAATTTTTCAGCAACAGGAAAATCTCCGGCTTTGTATCTTGGATCCTGATATGCTTTTTGCAAATGCAACGGCACAGGATAGTAAATCATTGCCGGAACTCCTTTTTCATTCAAATATTTAATAAGCTCTCCCCTGTTTACTCCATTCAGTTTCAGCGTATATTGATGATATACATGGCTTGAAAAAGGTGAATGTTCCGGAGTTATTAGCTTATCGGAAACACTAAATGCTTTGTTGTAATAATCGGCAGCTGCTTTTCTTGCGGCACAATAGTCGTCCAGATACCTAAGTTTTACGTCCAAAACGGCAGCTTGAATACTATCAAGACGCGAATTAACGCCAACAAAATCATGATAATAACGCACCTGCATACCATGATTAGCTACAGCCCTCATTTTAGCGGCTAATTCATCATCATTGGTAAACAAAGCACCACCATCACCAAAACAACCGAGATTTTTTGACGGGAAAAATGAGGTACAACCCACGTCACCCATTGTTCCTGATTGGAATTCCCGACCATCGGAAAATGTATAAACTGAACCAATTGACTGGCAAGCATCCTCTATAACGAAAAGTTTGTGTTCCTTTGCAATTTCCAAAATGGCTTCCATATTCGCATTTTGCCCGAAAAGATGTACCGGAACTATTGCTTTTGTTTTTGGAGTAATCGCTTTTCTGATTGAATCAACGGAGATATTAAACGTATCAAAATCAACATCAACCACTACGGGAGTGAGACCCAGAAGCGCCACCACTTCGGCAGTGGCAATAAACGTAAAAGTAGGTGTAATTACTTCATCACCGGGCTTTAAACCCATTGCCATCAAAGCAATTTGTAAAGCATCAGTTCCATTCCCAACAGGAATCACGTGTTTTACCTGCAAATAATTTTCTAAATTTCTCTGAAAATCAACGACTTTACCTCCTTTTATAAAAGTGGTACTATCAATCACTTCCTGAATTCCTGCGTCGACTTCAGTTTTAATCTTTTGGTATTGACTTTTAAGGTCAACCATTTGAATTTTTTCCATATATTATTTCTCTTCCAAAATAAATTCCACTTCCTGAGGGGATATGCGGAGATTCGATATGTTGGATGAATTATTAAGTATTTTGAGTTTCTGTTTTGTGTTCTTGCTTTTTTTCAAATCGTTATAATCCAGATAAACCTGAACAGCATTAGAGCCAATCGAATTAAAATGACTTAAACCAACCGAATAAGTGGCATTTACCACAGCAGGAAATGTGCGAATTGATAAATTATCAGGGAAATTTACATTCGTGATTGGAATGGTTATTTTCTTTTCTGTAAATAGCTCAACAAAAATACCTACCCTTATTTCGTTGGTAGAATATCTTACTGATTTTATTGGTTTTAACTTGCAATTAAAAATAGTGGTATCATTCAAATTTTTGAATTCTTTAAATTCAGTTCGAACCGTTTTAAGAGTATCCAAAATGTTTTTAGGTCCAAAAACCGTGATGGTCGATGGATCCAACCATATTTTATCACCAAGTATATATTGATGTGCAAGCTCGATATTAGCAACGAACTCAACCGGAACAGTTGTCGTTTCGAGTTTTTGATACAGAAC
The DNA here is from genome assembly GCA_003250325.1 of Paludibacter sp. Taxonomy (GTDB): domain Bacteria; phylum Bacteroidota; class Bacteroidia; order Bacteroidales; family Paludibacteraceae; genus Paludibacter. The sequence continues at coordinate 1,754 of QKGU01000229.1, read as the reverse complement.
AAGTATTGAATCTGGCTGTACTTCTAAAATGGAAGTCGTAGGTTGCAAATGCATATATCGTTTTATCCTGCCGTTAATTTGATCGGAAGTGATAAGAATTTCACCTTTTTGGTAAAAAGTGCGGTTTAAATCAATGGTAAGCGGAGTTAATGACTCGTGTGTGTAGGAAAATAATTTGATTCCCTGATCTCTTACGTTTAATTTTATCTCAGTAGGAGGTTTGTTGGTAATCGCAATATTTTGTGGAACTCCAATATAGCGAATTGGAATTGAAATGATTGTTTCTCTTTCTTTCCCGAGAGCATTTACAAACCAGAAAGCTGCCGATAATGCAAGAAAAAGCAAAAAGCTTAAAATATCCTTTGATAAAAAGAATGATTTAAGCTTTTTAGTATAGAATCTGAGTAACTTTATGCCGCTATTTTCAGCCATAACACCCAATTATTTTGCAGGTGTCTGAATGTCTTCTGCAGTAACAAAAACAGAATTTTTATCTACTTTAATGCGTACGTTTTCAGCAATTTCAATTATAATTGTAGTTTCTTTGATATCCTTTACTTTACCATAGATACCACCCGAAGTTACAACTGAATCGCCCGGTTTCATTGCTTCACGTTGTTTTTTGATTTCTTTCTGGCGTTTTGTTTGTGGGCGAATCATAAAGAAATAGAATACCACAAAAATTAACACCATCATTAATATTCCAGAGTAATTGCCAACACCGCTCGGTGCAGGAGCTGATGCTTGTAATAATACACTTAATAAATTCATACTTTTTGTTGTTTTATAATTTTATATTGCAAATATAAGCGATTTATTTCTTATTATCAGTAAACATCACTACTTTAATCAATTTATTTTCCTTTTTCAGCTGGTTAACAATGTTGTCCAACACGCCGTTAATAAACGTTCCGCTTTTTTCGGTACTGTAGTTTTTGGCTATCTCAATGTATTCGTTCAACGTTACATTTACCGGAATGGTAGGAAATCCAAGAAGCTCAGCCAGTGCCACTTCCATAATCACTATATCCATAAAAGCAATACGATCCAAATCCCAGTTTTTGGTATTTGCATCGATCATTGCGCGCAACTCGGTGCTTTTAGTTAATACCGAACGAAGTAGTTTCTGTGCAAATTCAGCATCTTCCTCGTCTTTAAACATAGGAAGAAGCTCCTGATCTTCTCCATTGGCTTTGTCGAATCGTTTGATCGTTTTAATAATAAAACTTACCACCATTTCGATATCGTCGGTCCAATAGATATTCTGATCCTGAATAGAATCATCCAACGCTTCGCTTTGCAAAATTATTTTTTTGAAAATTTTGCGCCATACATCTTTATCTGCAGCATAATCCACGCCTGGAGCGTTCATATATTCTGTGTAAAAATCGGCTACAACAATTTCGTCGAATAATACTTTTATTATTTCCGAATCGTTTACCCAAGAAAGTTTATTAGCTTTGAGGTATTCGTTGAATTTTATATTTTCCGAAAGTTGTTTTACGAAAGAGTTATCGATAAAACGGGTGTTTGGATTCAGATCCTCTGAAGTAGGGCGAAGTTTGTTACGCTTAGTTTCAATACGATTTTCTGCGAAGCGAGTGATCTCGATAGAAAGTTGCAGCAGGTGGTAGTATAAATCGTACGTTTTTTCAATGCTGTGAAACAATTCTTTTTCGGCAACGGGCAACGATTTGCCGTCACTTTTGTAATAGGAATACAAGATTTGAACAATCTTGGTACGTAATAATGCT
>QKGU01000168.1 GCA_003250325.1 Paludibacter sp. | reverse complement strand
ACATAGCCGGTAAGGAATGGGGGACCCGCAGGTACATGGATATGTCCAGACTAGGAGGACTGATCAGCTATCAAGTACTTGGCGCGTAGCAGTCGGAAACCAGATGGGATCGACAAATGTGCGAAAAAAACTTGACGTTATCTAGTAACACCCTATTTCGGAGAATCATATGGGATTCTATTAATGAATCCATGGACTGCATTCTAACCTATTATTTTATGTAACCAGGTAATTATGAGGATTCCACCAGCTCTTTTACAAACCCTACACAAAACACATAGTTGGAAATGATAAACCTTAGTAGCTTTGGAAAAATACGCGAACGTTCTTACATTACACTATGCATTTTCTTAACTTGATTCTTACAGGTCCTCCCGCGCGAAGCGTCGGTCCTAACATTTGCTTAACCTGCGAGGCGTATATTGGCACGCTTTTTGCCGAGGAGCGCAGCGACGACTGCAAAAAGTGTGACAATAGCCGAGTCAGGTTGAAGCAGTTGTTAGGCAATTTTATCAATTTGATTTATTATTTCATCGTTTGTATGTAAAATAATACAATTATAACATTCAGTAATATGTACCAATCTATGCATTAGTAAATTATATAGTTTCTCTTCTGTAAGAAAAAAATCAAAGTACGGAATACTTATTTGGGCGTGATGAAAATCATAGAGATCATTTGATTCTTTATACTTCCTTTTTTCATAACGAATTAGTGAATGGATTCGAGCTGGTATTTCGATTGCACCAATTTTATTTTTACTATTTTTTATTTGTGTTGTAAGAATATTATGAAATAACTCTATCTTGTTATCAATAACTATTGGTATTTCATTTTGGTTTAAAACAGATTCGAATGCCTTCCATGCGATTTCCTTATACGCATCTAAACAACCATCGCGTTCATTATCAAGTAATTTTGCAAATGTTGTTATTTCATTCTCATGTTCTACATTATTACTACTTAATTGATCAACGTTAAAAACAGGAGTTTCAACACGTGTAAAACCAAACTTATTTGTATCGATAATTTTAGTTAGTGAAAGATTCCATGCAAAATCATAATAAGATTTAAATAGTTCTATATCGTCTTTAGCTGTTAACCCAAGATTGTTCTCTGGTATATGAAAACCGATAATATCAATAGCTTTACTCCAAATAGGTAAATCATCGGAAATACTAAGTTCAAAATATTGTCGAAATAAATTCACAAATTCTAGATAAATTACATCTCGTTCAGAAACAATTATTACGTTTTTAGATAATTCTTCTACTACTTTAATTGTTTTAATATACTTATCGGTTCCACTTTGCTTTAGTATTTCAAGAAAAACCACATCTGAAATTGGGCATATTGCTTTTCCCTCTGTTATAAGTCTTTTTAGAATCGTATATATCCTATAATAATCAGATGTAGTCTCGTTGTTATAAATTGAATCGCGAATACTTATCCAATATCGTAAATCAAGATATATTTTTTTTCACTGCTGTCCAAGATAATTTCATAGACAAAACTCAAATTGCATACAACTGACATCTGGAGCGTGAACAGAAACTGGCGGCGACGACCCGGCAAACCAAAGGTTCAAATCAATACGTTGGAATAATGAAACAGAGATTTCCG
>QKGU01000429.1 GCA_003250325.1 Paludibacter sp. | reverse complement strand
ATAAAAAATGGCAAAAGTTTTTATGGAATTACGCTTCCACTAGGTGAAGACAAAGGTGGGCCATTATTCTTTACTCATTACTCGTTCCTCGGACTCGATCCACGTAACCTTTCGGATCAGTACGCAAACTACTGGACACAAAATACAGCCCATGCTCAAATTAATTATGAATATTGTGCTGCAAATCCACGTCACAATTTTGGATATAGTTCAGACTGCTGGGGACTGACAGCCAGTGATATTCCTAATGGTTACACAGCTTCTTCGCCCAATAACGATGGTGGAACTATTGCTCCAACAGCAGCATTGTCATCATTCCCATATACCCCGGAAGAAAGCATGAAAGCTTTGCGCTTTTTCTATTACATTTTAGGCGATAAAATCTTTGGAGATTACGGATTTAAAGATGCATTCAACCTGAATCAACGTTGGTTTGCATCATCTTATCTGGCTATTGATCAAGGCCCAATTGTGGTGATGATAGAAAATTATCGTACAGGTTTGTTGTGGAATCTTTTCATGCAAAATCAGGATGTAAAGGCTGGACTTACAAAATTAAACTTCGACTTCTAGTCTCCACTTCCTTCATTTATTCAAACAAAAACAGAATTGGAATAATCAATTGTTTATTTTCATATCTTTGCACAAAAAATAAAGAAGATGGAAGTTAACATTGGTTTTTGGATTGGTTTTGTGGTATTTGTAGTCGTCATGCTATCGCTCGACCTTTTTGTTTTTCATAAAAAAGACAAGGCAATCAAAGTCAAAGAAGCTCTGTTATGGAGCGTGTTCTGGATTGGGTTGGCTTTACTTTTCAATGTTGGTATATATTTCGCTGTTGGTAACATTGCCAACTTCGAATTAGGAAAGCAAAAAACATTGGAATTTCTTACCGGATATCTTATCGAAGAATCGTTGAGCGTTGATAATTTGTTCGTTTTTATAATGATTTTCGGATTTTTCAAAATCGATCCAAAGTTTCAACACAAAATTCTTTTTTGGGGAATTATTGGAGCAGTTATTATGCGTGCAATCTTCATTTTTGCGGGAGTAGCGCTGATAAATAAGTTTGCATGGGTAATGTATATTTTTGGGGCATTTTTGGTTTATACAGGAATTAAAATGCTATTTGAAAAAGAAGATGCTGAGTTCAATCCGGATAAAAACATTGCAATCCGCATTTTCAAAAAAATAATTCCCGTTACGGAAGACCCAACACAAACAAGGTTCTTTGTTCGGAAAAACAAAATCCTTTACGCTACGCCATTTTTTATTGCGTTACTGTTCATCGAAGTATCCGATTTGATTTTTGCGGTCGATTCTATTCCAGCAGTACTTTCTGTTTCGAAAGATCCGTTTATCGTCTACACTTCCAACATATTCGCTATCCTTGGACTTCGTTCTATTTATTTTGCATTGAGCGGTATTATGGACTATTTCCAATACCTCAAATATGCACTCTCGGGCATACTTACTTTCATTGGTTTTAAAATGTGTCTGAACGAATTTTCCATTGATTTTGATTATCCGTATCACATATCCAACTTCGCTTCATTGGGAGTAATTGTAACTTTCCTTACTCTCTCCATCCTTTTATCCATTTATGTAAAAAAGACCGGACAACTGAAATCTGAGTAAAAGATAATTCTTAAATATAAAAAGCCCGCTATATGATCGTGAGATTTATATAGCGGGCTTTCGTTATAATATGATTTTATTAGTGAATCAATATCTTTTTCGTAGCAATGTTTCCATTTTGTAAAGTGGCCCGAATCAGATAAACACCTTTGCTAAATTGGTTAGCTGAAACAACTGCCCGGTTGGAATATTCACGTAGAGAATAAATTTTCGAACCATTCAATTGATAAATATCTACACCCGCCATCTCACCAACAATTATAATTTCATTATTTGCAGAGTTGTAATTTACCAAAATTGCTTCGTTTTCTCTTACGTTCTCAACGGCGGTAAACAGTCCATATTCAAACGCACCTAAATCGGGAGCTGCACCTACGAAAGCTAAGCCAACATTTGTTCCTTTATCTATCATGCCACTGGTAGAAACCAAATTTAGCAGGGTAATATCAGGCAATGAGCCATCTGCTTTCCTGTCTTTTATTAACTGCGTTTTGTCCAGGCTGACAAAGTCGGCCGACGAGCATGAAAACCCAGAGTTCCATGTGTTATAAGCCTGCGTAACCGATTTACAACTAAAGCTATTTGATTTTGAAGAACTAAGCGAGGCTGAGTTTTTAATTATCAAGGTACCGTAGCTGCTGTTTGTAAATCCGTAGTTATATCCATTGCTGTAGCTGGTACAGTTATAAATAGTCATTACTCCATCGTTGTTGTTCTGATCGAACCCTTTCGTAGGATTTCCAACTGAAACACAATTTTTCAGGGTCGTATTGTTGGCTGTGTAATCTCCACCGAGTTTAAATCCGTTCCCATTACCATAATTTGTAATTACATATCTGCCGGCTGAGTTTTTGAACTGATAAAACCATGATGCGCTATCGGTTTTGAAACGGATATTATCTGTCATGTCGAAAGTGGCTGGAGACATGGAGTAACACCAGCAATTATCATAAACCGTGTTGCCTACTTTTTGGTAACTATCCCAGCCGTCATCGCCATTACGCCACGAACGACATCCTTTGTAAGTGTTTGTACCTGAATTGGAGTACTGTTTATCGGCAAAACCATCGGCATTTCCGCCATAATCCGGACTGGAAATTCCACCTGTCATATAATCAAAATTTTCGTACGAATCACAATTCAAAATCAGGTTGTTACTTCCGGTTTTCATTTGAAGTCCCGAATCACAATTCCAGCGAAATGTACAGTTTTCGAGTTTATTGTTACTTCCGGTAACCTGCATACCATTATCGCCAGCTCCCTGAATAATAAACCCTTTGAAATGAACATAATTTCCAGATATCTTCACACCCTGATTGTTGCTACTGTATGCCTGATTGCGAAAATCAAGTATTGGAGTTTCACCCGGATAATTTACGAGATGAATGAAATTAGTCGAAGAGCCTGATTTGGAATATTGTTGCAGACTGCTGAGGCTATACATCCCGCCTCTGAAAATTAAGGAGTCACCAGCTGTTACCGATTTTGTAATTGCAGTTGAGAAATTGTACGGACTTGCTATTGTTCCAGGACCTGAAGAAGTACCTGTAGGTGAAACATAGTAAGTTGCTGCAGAAATATAACTATTCCCAAGAACAACAAACTGAAAGAAAAGAATGAAGGAAAGAATTGATTTTTTCATGACTTGAAATACACATAATTATTACTCTACAAATATATACTTATCAAAAATGGCAAATGTGGACAAATCCTCATTTTATGTGGATATTCAATAGTTTAGTAACAGAATAACACTTTTGATAAATGCGTTGTTTCGAGAATTCTCATTTTTAATATATTATTTAGAATTTCATAATACCCATTAACCAAAAGTTCCACATTATAAATCAAATAATCTACCTCGGGCTTTCAACTACAACTTAATTTTGTATTATTCAAAATTTCATATTCACAAACTAGTTAATCAAATCGTTCTATTTTATCACGTACACACAATGAAAAAAAATCTATTCACATTTATCTTCATTTTTCTCTCAATTGCAAGTGTCTGGTCTGAGTCAGTAACTATCAATGAAGCGGCAGGTTGGTTGGAATCAGCTTATGTGAAATGGGCTCCGATTACAGGTGCTACAAGCTACAATGTGTATTATACCGGCATGGGTATTACCGACAGAAAAATTGACACTCAATTAATCCGCAGTTACGGTACTTATATGCGTGCCGATATTCTGGGACTGGCAGCCGGAACTTATACGGTGAAAGTTGCACCCGTTATCGATAATCAGGAACAAGCTGCCACTACAACCGGAAATATAACCGTAATTGCCCATGACAGAACTGGTTTTGCGTTTTCAGGTGGACGCGTTCCCGGCGGTTACAAAGCTGATGGTACACCTAAAGACGGTGCAGTAATTATGTATATTACTCAAAACACCAAGAATACAATTTCAATGAATATTACAGGAGCGAGTGCAAATCCATGTGTCGGTCTGCAAAACATCCTGTATGGTATCAAAAAGGGAAAAGATACACGTCCGTTTATTATCCGTTTGATTGGCAATATAACTGACATGACCGTAATGGAAGGTGGTGATATTACAATCGAAAATGCTCAAAATCCTTTAAGCTATCTCACTATAGAAGGAGTAGGTGCCGATGCTGTAATTAATGGGATGGGTATTCGTCTAAAAAATGCAACTAATATTGAGGTACGTAATCTTGGATCGATGAACTGTAACAGTACTGCAGGTGATGATTTTGGATTACAGCAGGACAATGATCACGTATGGCTTCACAACTGTGATATGTTCTACGGTGATGCAGGTAGCGATGCCGATCAGGTAAAAGGAGATGGCGCTTTAGATAACAAAGGCTCAACTTATATCACTTTCTCATATAATCACTTCTGGGATAACGGAAAAGCAAGTTTATTGGGATTGAGTGAAGGAACTACTTCTGGCCTCTATATCACGTATCACCACAACTGGTTCGACCATTCCGACTCACGTCATCCTCGTGTTCGTTATTATTCAGCTCACGTTTACAACAACTACTATGATGGAAATGCTAAATATGGTGTAGGCTCAACTATGGGGTCTTCTATTTTTGTTGAAGGAAATTATTTCCGCGATTGTAAACACCCAATGCTGACATCCATGCAGGGATCTGATATATGGAATACCACTACACTACAAAACGATCCGAATAATATGGGAACTTTCTCTGGTGAAGATGGCGGAACTATTAAAGCTTATAACAATACGTTCGATGCTTCAAACGGTGCTAACAATATGCGTTTTGTTGCTTATGGAGATCCGAATCCAAATTATAACATCACTGGCAAAATCAGTTCCACATCCGATTTTGATGCTTATCAGGCTACAACCCGAGACGAACAGATTCCATCTACAGTAAAATCAAAACAAGGCAGCAATATTTATAATAATTTTGATACTGATGCCTCTTTATATGTGAAAAATCTAATTATCGACAGTCCGGAAGATGCAAAAGCAAAAGCCATACAATATGCTGGTCGAGTGGAAGGTGGCGATTTGAAATTTACATTCAATAATGCCGTTGATGATGCATCTTATTTGGTGAATACAACAATTAAAACTGCTCTTACCAATTATACAAGCGCATTAGTGGCTGTACAGGGAGAAACAACTGTTGTAGAAAGTAGCCAAACACTTACAACAAATACTGATAACAATCAAACAGTAGCACCCGATACTGCCATTGATCCAATGATTTATACATGGGGTGGAGATGCCACAGATGCCACAGTAACAGGATTGCCTGCATCTGGAATTACATTTGCAAAAGATGTAGCATCCAAAACAATTACCATTTCAGGAACTCCTTCTGCTAACATTTCATTTTCTATTACCACAAGCGGAACTTCAGGCACACCAATTACATTGTCCGGAAGCATTACAATTGGGACAAATGGTGGAGAAAACACTGGCGATATGATACATAATTTTACTGTTTCAGGAAAAACCAGTACGTTCTACAACATAGTTGGGAATATGAATTCTACGGCAGGATCTGTAACTTATGATGGTTTGGCAATGACTGCTCGCCTTAAAATTGAGACAGCACCAACAACCAGCATCACCTATACCACAACTGAAGTATCTACCCTGACTCTAGTGTTTGATAACACCTTCTCAAGTTATTGTAAACTTGATAATGTAAATACTGCTAATGCAGTTGCAGGTGTGCTTATTATACCGTCTATTCCTGCAGGGACACACGTTATCACTAAAGGTAGCACTACAAATCTGTTCTATATCAAAACAGTTTACAATACTACTGATGTACAAAATGCAAATGATCTGAAAATATCGATGTATCCGAATCCTGTTGTAGATAAACTAACATTTTCCACAGAGGTTGATAAAGTAGAAATTTACAGTATGACAGGTATGTTGGTTCAACGCACCAATGGATTAATTAAAACGATTGACATGAGTCACTTGAGTAATGGAAGTTATTTGGTGAACGTAGTGACTGAAAAAGGTGTATTCAAACAAATGGTCATAAAGAAATAAACTTTATAAATTCAATTAGCAAAAAGGACAACTCAAATGAGTTGTCCTTTTTTGTTTGTTATTCTTAGTAAATGTCATTTCAAAAAATCTACTATTATGACAAAAATCTAGAACTTATATTGAAATAATTAGCAAAAAAATGAAACATATTTAACTTATTCGT
>QKGU01000417.1 GCA_003250325.1 Paludibacter sp. | reverse complement strand
GCAGTTACATAACCTAAAATGCATCGCCGACGGTCTTTCGGCTCAGATTTGCCTCCCCCATTATAGGAGATATTTCCGTTTTCGCCTTTTTTGAATTCTACCTTATCTTCCGATTCCTTCAAAAATTTGAGTTCTTCAATTGTTCTGCGCATAAATGTTAACTTGGACAATTTTTGGACAATTTCAATTATCGTATGTACTTGATTTGTAATTATATATTTGTTGTACCATTCAAATAATGAGCAAAAATGCACTATTTTTTGGACAATTAGATTCGTTTTATTTCGTCATTTTCTCGTACAGTTTAAACAAGCACGCCAGCCGTTCTTCGTCGTTATTGAAGGGTGCGGACTGGTAGCAACCATCCACCGCCATATCCAGCGCATGGTGGGCAGCGCGGAGGTCGGCAGGCATGTGGTCGGGGTCGTACATTTCGGCAAGGGTTTTACCACTGTGGTGCTCCCGCGTAAGCAACACTTCTTCGGCCAATGCGTCTATTATTTTGCGCTTGTTTAAGGATATTTCGGGGAAAGGAAAGGTGTTGTAAACTAATGAAGCTGAATATCTATATCGAGTTTCTAACTTTCCACCAACCGCTTTTACCCATACCATGTGCATTTTGGAAGTAAGTATGCCAAAAAGCCAACATTCATTAATTGCAACCAACATACAACTGTCTGAAGCAATGTGTGTTTTATCACAATATCCCATAGGAATATACTCTCTATTTTCAGAAGAATGCCGAGGTATTAACACAAAATCAAAACCTTGTGGTTGTGTAATTTGTGCAAATAAATGTGGTATTTCTGCTAATTGTGGGCGCGACGATTTTAATCGAACTTCTCTCAATCTATCAATGATTGAAACAATACTTGTAAATTTATTATATTCAGTTGCATTTATTCCGTACAACCACAAACACCATCTTTTCTTTCCGTTTAAGAATTCTTCTGCGCTTAATATCGGCTTAAAAAACTTAGCTGTTTCAGGTTCTTTTTGAATGAATTCTCTTTTATCTTCATCTGTAAACAATAAACACCCGTTATCAGCAGGCATATTACCAAAATTCATTGGTGGAAACTTTGAGATAGGGTTATTGGCACTATCAACAAAAATTGTTTTTGAATTTGTAAGATAGGGTGATATGTTTTCAACAGTCGAGTACGTATTATTCTCAAACAATACTTTTTTACCTGCCGAAACATTTCGCAGGCCTACTATTATAACTGTAACTCCTGCATTAAATGACGCATTATTTGCCCATTTAAAAGAATTATAAGCAAAAAATATCTCAGTATCAAAATTTAAAATTGACTTCCAAATCAATGATACTTGTTCGCCTTGACAAATTGAATTGGTACTTACAAAAGCAAACTTTGCATTCGTTTTATGGATATATTTAGCACCAAGATAAAACCACGCGGCAATATAATCGACACTTTTATATTCATTGCCATATACATATTTCAAATCATCTTTATGGCTTTCATCTTGCTTTCTACTTCCCAAATATGGCGGATTACCCATTACAAACACTTCTTCTTCGGGCGTATGTGGGCAAACCTCGTTCCAGTCCACGCGGCAGGCATTGCCCTGGCGTATATGGTCGATATTTTTGAGCGGCAGCG
>QKGU01000353.1 GCA_003250325.1 Paludibacter sp. | reverse complement strand
GGCTTACATTCTTTTCCGTACAAAATATTCTTAGCCTCACTTAGGAGTGAAACAAGCTCTTCCTTATTTTGCATTGAAGCAAATCTTTGGCGTATCTGGTCAATATGTTGTTGTTCTATCTTCATAATATTTTTGCATTAAGAACTTTGAAAATACCTGCCTGATACTCTTTATGTATGAATAATTCAATATCTCAATTGAATTCAATTCCTATCATCACTGAAAAATTCATCAATAACAACTTCATATCTTATAATAAATCTCTATTACAACACATTAGCCGTTATCAATTCGTCAGGGACATTCATCCCGACCAGAAGTCGGGAAAAGATGCCAATCTTTGTTTCATTGGTTACCCAACTACTCCCAGCACCCACGAGTCAATATCTTTAGGCAGGTATTTCAAAGAACTGATGCAAATTAAAAAGCAACCAATGCAGTCAATCTGCATAGGTTAAATATAATTTTTCAATACGTTTTCCGCTTTTGTTTTAAGAATTGTTTTCAATTCCTCCGGTTCGATTACGGTGACTTCTTCTCCATATGAAAAAATTAAAGAAATGAATTCATAATTCAATTGAAGTGACAATTCGATTGTCACACCATTGCTGGTTCTTTTCCTAATTTTCTGCGATCCATGTATCGGTTTACTTTCAATATAAGGGAACAGATCGTTGCTTATTTGAAGAACTACTTTTACTGGTTTCTGGTTTTCTATAACTGTTACACCAACAACATCATCAAAATATTCTTCAAAATCAACTTTTTCATTTTCAAGATATTCTTTGCCATTTTCCTTAATTTCAATAATTCTATCGAGAGCAAGGTTTGAAATTGAATTTGTGCTTTCGTTGTAGCCAAATAAGAACCATCGGTTATTGTATTGCTTTAAATAGTATGGATGCAAACTTATATTATTTGGCTTTTGCTGCTTAAAGCTCTGATAGCTTACATCCAAAGCTTTCTTATAATGAATTGCATTGAATAAGTCGGTAAAGAAGTTCAATCCTTTCAAAAACGGATTTTGCTCAAAACTAACAATTGGATTTGTTGTGGTTTTTAGTTTGAATGCTGATTCAATTCTAACAAGCATTTCTTCCATCCAGTCAAACTGAGGCATTCCTTTAAATCTGTTCAGGATAGAAAGCGTTTCTTTTAACTGATTGGCTTCTGATTCATTAATTGCTTGTTTTTTGATTGAGAAATTCTTGTCGGAATACCTGTAATAAACCCGTTTCCCTTCTCGTATTTTATCGAGAGGAATTGACCACCCTTGCTCACTTTCCATGAACTTAATGTCATCAAAAACCTGTCTCCGTCTTATGCCGTCAGAAGTTCCCGTGTAGTCATTTATTTCACGATTACATGCATCTATTAAATCCTCAATAAAAAACTTGCGTCCGGGGTTACTAAAACATTGGTCTAAGGCATGATATCTAATTGTAGCGTGTTTATTTGTTGCCATAACATAATGTCTCGATTGGGGTGAAAAACATGAAAAACAACCTGAGAATTTTTTTACACTAAAAATCCAAAATTCAATGTATAATATGCAAATAAAGTCATTTTATCAGCTTTGGTAAAGTTCTTTCGTGTTTTCTAAGTCCTATGTGGGTGAATTTTTATATCCTCATCCCAAGTGAGCGTATCCGGTTTCTGCGGGAGTCCAAAGGGATTTCGCAGCAAAACCTGGCTGCTATCTGCAATTTTGAAAAAGCTAACCTTTCCCGTATTGAAGCTGGCCGGACAAATCCAACCATTTCCACTTTGTATAAAATCAGTCAGGCACTGGAGATTAGCATTGCCGATTTGGTTGCTGTAGAGCAATATAAATCTAAGGAATAGATATACATGATTGGTTGATTTTGATGCTATCCAATTTACGGCATTTTTTTTATTCTAAGCGAAAGTTTAATTAAGATTTTTCAGTGGTTTTGTATTTTTTATGTTGGTAAACCGTCTCAAAAATCGTTGAAGAACACGACTTATGACTATTCAGGATGCTGTTGCCCCCCGACATAAGAACAATGACGGTGCGACAGTAACTGAAAAAATTTAGTAATGGTACCGGCATTGGGCAATGTAAA
>QKGU01000320.1 GCA_003250325.1 Paludibacter sp. | reverse complement strand
GAATCGGAATTATTTTCTGATTCCCAACTCTTTGATAATTGCACGGTAACGTTCGATATCTTTCGCCTTCAAATAATCGAGACGACGACGACGTTTACCTACAAGCATAACCAAAGCGCGTTCTGTACTATAATCTTTTTTGTTTGACTTCAAGTGTTCAGTCAAATGATTAATACGGTAGGAAAATAATGCTATCTGGCTCTCAGAACGGCCAGTATCAGTTTTAGACTTTCCGTATTTTTCAAAGATTTCCTGCTTTTTCTCAGCTGTTAAATACATAGTTGATATTAAATAAATGTTTTAAAAATACAAACTTAGCAATGCACACATCACAGAACTACATGTTTGATTTTTGAGCTTGCAAAGATAAGTTTTTAATTTTGAATAACAAAAGTTTCCGTTCAGTTTTTTAAACACCAGCCAAAACTATTTATCTGACAGATTTTCAGCAGAAATTTTCCTACTTCTTAGAATCTCTCTTTTCCCGATTGGACCGGGCAATCTTTCTACCATAAATCCGGCAGCTTTCATTGCCCTGCGAACTTCGCCTTTGGCACAATAGGTGGTGAGTATTGCTTTCTGCTCACAACTTGCAAAGACTTTATCGAATTGCTCTTTCGTCCACATTTCAGGCTGTTTTTCGGGAGAAAACGCATCGAAGTAAACCACGTCAAACTTCGAGTCGAAATCAAAGTGAGTAAAATCTGTTTTTATTTTCTTCAAAACAAAATTCGGGTTTATCTGAACCTCATTATTCCATTCCGAAGTGTGTAGTTTCTCAAACAAAGCACTGCTCTCCATCGAGAGATTGTCAGGATAGTTCAATTTGATGGCTTTTTCTACGTCAACCGGATATAATTCCAGTGTTGTATAATGAATTTTTATATTTTGTCTTTGCGATTCGAGCAAGGTAAGAAAAGCATTTAATCCGGTTCCAAAACCAATTTCCAATATTTTAATTTCTGTTTTCGTACATTGCCTCAATCCTGCTTCTATAAAAATATGCATGGATTCCTGAATCGCTCCATGCGTTGAATGGTAGGTTTCATCAATAGCCGGAACAAACAGTGTATGCGAACCATCCGACGTTATCTGAACTTCAACATTGCTATTTTCTAACGATTCTGACATGTTTTTAACAGTTACGAGTTACAAGCTACGAGTTACAAGTAAATTATTCCTGAAATTTTATCGAAAAATATGATGATAATTCTTTTAGATTGCTTATTTGATTTCTCAACAAAAATAGCAGAAATAATCCGGCTACGAAACACAAAAAAGGATGTGAGTGGTTCACATCCTTCTTTATTTCTTATCAGTTTTGTTATGCTCCGAAATCGTCGAACATCAACATTTCGCGAGGAACACCCAAATCCCAAAGCATTTTTTCTACTGCTTTTGCCATTGGGCCAGGACCACACATATAGTATTCGATATCTTCAGGAGCATCGTGTTTGCTCAGATATTCATCGTGAATTACCTGGTGAATAAATCCAACATAACCAGTCCAGTTATCTTCCGGTTGTGGTTCGCTCAACGCAATGTTGAATTTGAAGTTAGGAAATTCAGCTTCCAGCTTACGGAAATCTTCTTCGTAGAAAATTTCTTTCTTCGAACGAGCACCGTACCAGTAAGTAATTTTACGATCAGAGATTTTCAGTGTATTCAACAAGTGAAGTACGTGCGAACGCAACGGAGCCATACCGGCACCACCTCCCACGTAAAGCATTTCACGTTTCGAATTCAGAATAGGGAAGAATTCACCAAACGGACCAGACACCATTACTTTATCACCCGGTTTCAGGTTGAAAATATAGGAAGATGAAATACCCGGTTTCACATCCATCCAACCACCTTTAGCGCGATCGAACGGAGGAGTGGCGATACGAACGTTCAACATCACGATATCACCTTCGGCAGGATAGTTAGCCATAGAGTAAGCACGCATGGTTTCTTCGTCGTTTTTACAAGCCAAATCCCACATTTTGAATTTATCCCAATCGTCGCGGAATTGTTCTTCGATGGCGAAATCAGTGAATTTCAAATCGTATTTAGGGATATCAATCTGAATGTAACCTCCCGAAGTAAAGTTAAGGTGCTCGCCTTCAGGCAATTTCACCACAAATTCTTTAATGAAAGTAGCCACATTTCTGTTCGAAACCACTTCGCATTCCCATTTCTTCACACCAAGGATAGACTCATCCATTTTGATAGCCATATCGCTTTTCACTTTCACCTGACAGCCCAGGCGCCAGTTGTCCTTGATTTCCTTACGAGAGAAATGCACAGTTTCAGTTGGGAGAATTTCGCCTCCTCCTTCAACTACCTGACATTTACATTGCGCACAAGAACCACCTCCACCACAAGCTGAAGGAAGGAAAATCTGTTGAACAGACAAAGTGTTCAACAATGTGCTTCCAGCTTGAGCAACCACCTGTTTTTCACCATTAATGGTGATTGTTACATCGCCCGAAGCTACTAAATACCTTTTTGCTACAAGTAAAATAATTACCAGAAGCAAAATAACCACCAGAAAGATGCTCAGGCTGGCGATCATGTTTGTTGTATTGATTGCTAAAATCATAATTTTTGAAGTTCACCATCCGAAAACCGAATCAGCGAATCTATTTAAAGTTATTACTATTCTTTTCTAATTCTTTTTTGGTGAAAATTAGATTTTCAATCCCGAGAAGCACATAAAGGCGATACCCATCAATGCCACAGTTATAAAAGTGATTCCTAAACCACGTAAAGGAGCATGAACATCTGAATACTCCATTTTCTCGCGAATGGCTGCCAAACCAACAATAGCAAGCATCCAACCCACTCCAGAGCCTACCGCATAAGATGTTGCTTCACCAATATTGCCAAACTCTCTTTGTTGCATAAACAAAGAACCGCCCATGATGGCACAGTTTACAGCAATCAACGGAAGGAAGATTCCTAACGATGCATACAACGAAGGACTGAACTTTTCAACAACCATTTCAACTAACTGTGTAATCGCCGCAATAACCGCAATAAACAGAATGAAAGCCAAATAGCTTAAATCCAACGATGCTAATTCAGGGCTAATCCATTTCAAAGCTCCTTCTTTCAGGAAATAGTTTTCGAGCAGGTAATTTACCGGCAGGGTAATTCCCAACACAAAAATTACGGCGGCTCCCAAACCTAAGGATGTTTTCACGTTTTTCGAAACGGCCAGATAAGAACACATTCCGAGAAAATACGCGAAAATCATATTATCTACGAATATCGACTTTACGAATATACTAGCTATATTTTCCATTATTTCTAATTTTTACTTTAAGCAGGTTTCTACTAAATTACTCTTGCAATTCTTTGTTTTTCGAACGGTGTACCCAAATAATACAAGCCACTAAAACCAATGCCATTGGAGGCAAAATCATCAATCCGTTATTTGAATATCCGGCTTCGTAAAGAGATTGTGGAATTACTTTGAATCCGAATAAAGAACCCGAACCAAGCAATTCGCGGAAGAAAGCAACGACTACTAAAATCCACGCATAACCAAATCCATTACCAAGACCATCAACAAACGATTCCCACGGTTTATTTCCCATTGCAAATGCTTCGAGACGTCCCATAAGAATACAGTTGGTAATAATCAAACCGATATATACCGAAAGCTGAACACTTACATCGTAAGCGAATGCTTTCAAAATTTCACTCACAATCGTTACCAGCGCAGCAACTACCACCAATTGCACGATAATACGAATACGATTAGGAATAGTATTACGAAGCAACGAAATAATCACGTTTGCAAAAGCAACAATAATGGTAACCGACAAGCCCATAACCAAAGCGGGTTCCAGTTTTGCAGTTACAGCCAATGCCGAACAGATACCCAACACCTGAACTGTAATCGGGTTATTTTTACTTAGCGGACCTAAGAAAACCTGTTTTGTTTTTTCTGAAAATAATTTACTCATTCTTTGGTTCCTCCAGTTACTGTTTTTTAAAAAATTCCTGATACTGACCAATGCTTTTCAAAAGCATAGCTTCGACACCTTTACTTGTAATGGTACCTCCCGAAATCGCATCAATTTGTTCCTTGCCTTCAGCAAATTTGCCGGCTTTCATCACGGCAATTGAAACAAACTCCTTAGCATCATTCAGAATATGTTTGCCCACAAATCTGTTTTGGAAATCAGAAGTTGCAATTTCAGCTCCCAAACCGGGAGTTTCACTTGCATGTGAGAAATAAGTTCCATAAACTGTGTTTTTATCATCATCCAATGCGATATAACCCCAAATTGGTCCCCAAAGACCAGCTCCACGAACAGTGATAATGTACTTTGTTTTACCATCTACTTCTGCAACATACAAAGGCAATTCGCGTTGTTCGAGTGCTTTCGCATTTTCTTTAAGAACATCAATGCCAAAGGCTTTCCCTCTTTCTTCCGAAGTGATATCACCGTTCGAATTCAACACAAGTTCTTTCACAATATATTTTTCATATAAAGCAGCAGCGTCTTGATCTTTCAAATCGATACGCAACGAGCTTAAAATCTGCTTTTTCTTGTCGAGAGCAACGTTTTCATTTTGTGTTTCTTTCAACCCACCTGAAACCAGTGCCAGCAATAATGCTACGACTACGACCATCACGATCGCGTAAATCAATGTATAGCTGTTTTTATTAGTATTCATCGTTCTTACGTTTTAATTATTTATTAATAGCGCGTTTCAAGCGACGTTTCACATTGGCATCCACTACATAATAGTCAATCAGCGGAGCAAAAATGTTCATCAACAATATGGCGAGCATCATTCCTTCGGGATAACCCGGGTTAAGTACGCGGATAATAATTGCCATTGCTCCGATAAGGAATCCGTAAATCCATTTACCTTTTTCGGTACGGGCCGAAGTTACAGGATCGGTAGCCATAAATACAGCACCAAATGCAAAACCACCAAATACTAAATGATTGTACCAGGGAAAATGAGCAGAAGCAGTATCAGGTCCCCAAAGATTGAAAGCTAAAGCCACTAAAGCTCCACCGGCAAACACAGAGAACATTGTTTTCCAGCTTGCTATGCGAGTAACTAATAAAATGGCTGCGCCGATTAAAATTGCCAACGCAGAAGTTTCACCGATAGAACCCGGAATCAATCCAAGGAATCCATCCATAAAACCGATCTTATCTCCAACAATTCCCATTAAATCGGCATGAGGTGTTGGAGAAGTTGCAACCTGACCAAGAGGAGTAGC
The DNA here is from genome assembly GCA_003250325.1 of Paludibacter sp. Taxonomy (GTDB): domain Bacteria; phylum Bacteroidota; class Bacteroidia; order Bacteroidales; family Paludibacteraceae; genus Paludibacter. The sequence goes on along the minus strand of QKGU01000320.1, from coordinate 4,132 downwards.
ACCCGAAAAAGTATCTACCGTATTTCCAGCACCAAGTCCGAATGTAGTACTTGTGCGAACCCAAACATTGTCACCCGACATAAAAGTAGGATAAGCAAAGAAAAGGAAAGCTCTGGTTACCAATGCAACGTTAAAGATATTCATTCCGGTACCTCCGAAAACTTCTTTAGCAAAAATTACTGCAAATGCAGTTGCCACAGCCACCATCCAAAGCGGTGTATCTACCGGAACAATTAGAGGAATAAGAAAACCTGTTACCAGGAATCCTTCCTGAATTTCGTGTCCTTTTATTTGGGCTACGATAAACTCAATGCCCAACCCAACTACATACGAAACTACAATGAAAGGCAATACTGCCAAAAATCCGAATAAGAATTCGGCCCAGAAACCAACACTTTGTCCTACTGACAAATAATGTTGATAACCCACATTGTACATTCCAAACAACAAAGCAGGAATCAATGCAATCACCACAACGATCATGGTACGTTTCGAGTCAATTGCATCGTGAATATGCGTTCCGCTTTTCGATGTGCTGTTGGGAACGAATAAAAACGTTTCGAAGCCATCAAAAACCGAATGGAATTTTTCCAGCTTACCGCCTTTTTCGAAGTGCGGTTTCAGTTTGTCTACTATATTTTTTAATGCGCTCATATTTATTTTTAATAATCTCCGACGAACAAGCGTCCGGTTGAAGACAGATTTTTATTTCATTTACTTTTCACTTATTATTCCAATTCGCTCTTCATTGTATCCAAAGCATTACGAACAATAAGCTGCAATGGTAATTTCGAAGTACAAACAAACTCACACAAGGCAACATCTTCCGGTGCAATTTCGTAAGCGCCTAACGCTTCCATTTTGTCGATATTTCCTGCAATCATTGCTTTGATAAGGAATTCCGGCAAAATGTCCATCGGCAAAACTTTGTCGTATTCGCCCGACATGATAATGGCACATTAAGCGGGCATCGTATTTATAATGTACTTTTCCGAAAATACTTTGGAAAAGCTTACTTCCTACAATTCCGCTGAAATATGTTTTGCTTGTACTGAATCTGTTGAAACGAGGCATTGCCCAACCGAACATTTCGTGAGTTTCATGACCATCGTCGATAACGGTAATCTGATTTGCATAAGGATCAAGCACTCCGTCCTGTTCTATTTTAATTCCGGTAAGGACGTTGCCACTGATATAACGCAATGGAATCTCAGTATTTACTTTTCCTTTTACGATTGGTTCGATAGTAGTTCCTCCAATTGTAGTATAATATTGAGGTTCTTTTACTTCAGGGCCGGAAAGTGCAATAACTTTAGTCAGGTCTACGATTCCTTTATTGAAATAACGTCCGATAAACAGCACATCCTGAACATTTACTGTCCAAACGACTTCGCCTTTGTTTACCGCGTCAATTTTGTTGATTTGAACGCCTACATTTCCAATCGGGTGAGGTCCATTGTATTCTGTAATGGTCGCATTTTTCATCGAAAGAAATTCCGAAGATTTGTTTCCGGCTTTCACTCCTAAGTGAACCTTTCCTTCGGTCAGTTTAGCCAAGGCATCAATACCTGAAAGTCTGCAAACTGACCTTTCAGAACAAAATCAAAATCCGGCGCAATGGGCGCAGAATCGAAACTTGAAACAAAAATCGCTTTTGGAGCTTTTGCCGGATCAGCAATAATATCGTATGGGCGTTGTTTGATATAAGCCCAAATTCCGGCAGTCAGCAACTGAGATTTTACTTCTTCTCCCGATAGTTTCGCTAAAGAACCAGTTGTAAATGTTTCGTGTTCGGTTTTTGCATCAGGTGCAATCGTTACGCTCAACACTTTCCTTCTTTCGCCACGGTTTACAGCAAGTATTTTACCACTTACCGGAGCAACAAAGTTCATTTCGGGAACAGCTTTGTTGTAAAAAACGGGGGAACCGGCTTTCACGACATCTCCTTCTTTTACCACTACCTTTGGGGTAATTCCATGATAATAATCGGGAATCATCGATACTACTTTCGAAAGCTGGGCAGTGCCAACAACTTCCTTAGCTTTACCGTCAATCTGAATATCCAAACCACGTTTTGTTTTAATTAGGTCAGCCATATAATTTGTTATAGTTTATATTCTTGTATTTGTTTTATATTCACTTTTAAAATCGTTTTTTACATTTTCTGCAACAACCATAAAAGCAAATCATTAACATAAATTCATAAACTGCAAATAATCAACAATATACAGATTTTCAATTGTCTTATTTGCCTCTTTTAAAAAACGTTGCAAAAATACGTAATTTCCATCGCATTTCAATTATAATTAATGAAATTTTTCATTAATTATAATTGAATACACAACACGCTGTTTTATAAATGCTTATAAAACTTAAATAAAAATCAGATCGTAAAATCCATCAATAAAAGCACAGAATAATCATCAAACAAATATTTCATCAATAAGTTCCACTATTTATCTTAATTGCTTTTATTTATCTATTTTTGTGGCAGAGATATTGTTATAAGCAATAAAAATAAAACACCATGAAAAAAATTCTGATTCTTATTTTAACCTTAAACAGCTTTATCCTTTATTCCCAGGGAGTACAACGCACACAAGTATATGCCGAAAATATAAAAACGCTGCAAATTGGCGTTGCAGGTCAGGATTTTTATTTGCCCATTATTGATATGAATGGTTCAGATGTATTAAATATCAGTTTTGATGAAATGTCCCACGAAAGTCATTCGTACAGTTACAAAGTCATCCATTGTAATGCCGACTGGACTCCATCCAACCTATCAACCACCGAGTATATTCAGGGTTTTACTACTGCCAATATAACGGATTATACTCCATCGATCAATACTACTTATCTTTATACACATTACCAGTTCAGTTTACCTAACGAAGACATGACTTTCAAAATCTCCGGAAATTATACGGTAATCATTTACGAAGACAATCAACCGGATAAACCGATAGCTCAGGCCTGCTTTTCAATTGTAGAACCAAGAGTTTCCATATCGGGACTGATACGTGGAAACACCGACACCGAGCTCAACCGCCGGTTGCAACAGGTTGATTTCGATGTAAACCTCAACGGATATTCGGTGAGAGACGCAAGTTCGGAGATAAAAGTGCTGATTCGTCAAAACGATAGACAAGACAATCAGGTTTTCGACGTTAAACCAACCTATTTTTCAGGTTCAAAATTAAGCTACATAAACAATAAAGCCTTGATTTTCGAAGGTGGGAATGAATATCACCGCTTTGACATTTCGTCTGTGTATGCTGCCAGCGAAGGTGTGGAAAACATTCGCTACAATCGCACACACTACGATGCTTTTCTGACGCCTAACAAGATTCAAACGGGAAATTCTTATGTGTACGAACCTGATGTAAACGGGAAATACATTGTTAATCTACAAAATTCGGACTACGATGATATTGATGCCGATTATTTGATTGTGCATTTTTCGCTGGCTGCAAAGTCTCCTTTTTTTGATGGGCAACTATACCTGGGTGGAGAATTCAATCATAATATTATGGACAATATCTCGCGCCTGAAATACGACGTTGAATCGGCAACCTACTATCAGGATATTTTGCTAAAGCAGGGCGGATACAATTATCAATACTGGTTTGTACCCAAAGGAGGCACAAAAGCAAGCACCGAACGGGTAGACGGAAGCTATTGGCAAACAAAAAACGAATATACCATTTACGTTTATCATCGACCATGGGGAGAAAGATACGATAAACTGGTAGGAGTAAAAACACTTGAATAAGATTTCATGAGAGCTAAAATTAGCGGCTATGTTTTCTTAAATCAATTTTCCTACAAAGCGACTAATAGAAAAAGAACGCAAATTACGCAAATCAACACAAATCATAAATGCTCATTTCACTTACAAAAATAATATTTGCGAAAATTTGTGCCATTTGCGTAATTTGCGTTCAAATCTATCATATAGCATAAAACTAAAAACAACGTTTATATAAAACTAATTAGTCGACCCTTAAAAAGTCCATAAACATAAGATTATCAGTAAAATAAATCTTAAAAGTGTTGTGTATATCTGCAAGTTTTAGTATATTTGATGCATAAATCTTGCAAATATATTATGCTATCAAAGAAGAAAGAT
>QKGU01000358.1 GCA_003250325.1 Paludibacter sp. | reverse complement strand
CCGGTTAAAAACAGGTTTTGGTTGGTGTAACGTACAAAGTCGTAAGCTAAGTCGAGCTGACTGTTTTTGATTTCAGGCATATTTTGTTGTTTGAGAGCAGAGGACTGTTGATTTTCCTCGATAATTTCGATTAACTAAAATACAAAAAAGGGATCAGATGATATTTCCGGTGGATTAAATTTTCAAGCATAAATTTTAGCGACTCTAAGAGACTGATTTAATTCATAAAATAATGACATAAAATATTGTTTGTCAGTTATTTAGGTGAATTCATTTCGTCAACTAATTGGTTTTCAAGCTATTAGGAATACATGAAACACTATTCGTCAAACCTTACCGATAGCCAATGGATGCTATTGCAAGGCATTTTAATTGATCATCGCAAAAGAAAACATTCTTTGCGAGACATTTTCAATGCCATCTTTTCCTGCTTAAAACAGGCTGTCAATGGCGTATGTTGCCAGGCTGTTTTCCAAAGTGGGAATTAGTTTATTACTATTTTACCAAATGGAAAAACTCTGTAGTCATCGAACAAATACACGAATTGTTACGTGACAAAATACGCAAAAAGGGGGGCTCTCCAAGTTTGGCTCTCATTGATAGCCAGCCTGATAAAACGATTAAGTTTGGTGGTGAAAACCGAGGTGTTGATGGGGCAAAAAGATCAAAGGCCGCAAACGCCATATTGTTACTGATACCATGGGTTTGCTCCTTGCTGTAGTTGTTCATGCTGCAAATGTGCATGACAGCAAAGGCGCAACTGATGTGATTGCCTTATTGAAAGGTCGGTTCGAGAGATTAGTCAAGATCTTCGCTGATGGTGGTTATCGTGATGAACTCATCGAAAAAACCAAGACCGCATTCGGCTGGATACTTGAAATTGTCTTACGCTCAGACCATTCAAACCAATTTGTCGTAATACCCAAAAGATGGGTTGTCGAAAGAACGTTTGCTTGGTTCGAAAGTTACCGAAGACTTAGTAAAGGTTTTGAATATCTAATAGATACAAGCGAAGCAATGATTCAATTTGCAATGATCAAATTAATGCTTAACAGAATTCAAAAATAAAATTTAAACAGTTTCTTAGTCATCGCTTATTTTTTGTTACTTTGCAGGGCAGACCGCTCTATCGCTTTTCTGTATGATGCAGAAGGGAGGAAAGTCCGGGCAACGCAGGGCGCCATGCTTCCTAACGGGAAGAAGGACGAAAGTTTTTAGCTGCGTAACAGAAAATAACCGCTCCGTTTTTGCGGGGTAAGGGTGAAAAGGTGAGGTAAGAGCTCACCGGTTTCGGGGGTGACTTCGAAAGTCGTACGCGTCATGGGTTGCAAAGCCAAATATATCACGGACGACAGGGTTGCCCGCCCTGTTCCGACCGTCAGGTCGGTCCCGGTTCGCCGGGAGTTTATTGGAGATTGTGTCCCCCAAAAGCAGGAAGGAATAAATGGAAATCAATCATTTACTTGATGATTGTTCGCTTGTTTTCATTTGCATGAAAAGACAAAAGCCCGGTACTCCGGGCTTAAAACTTTGTTTGCAAAAGGAAGGTATCCATAACTACTTTTCGAACAGACTTGGATAATTAAGAATTTCATTTTGAATACCGAGTGAAAAATGAACGCTTTTACTTTGGATAATTTTGAACTAAGGAATTTTGAACTAAGGATTTGTCAGTATTAACGTGTCACTCTTCTGCTAACTTTTTATTGTAGTATCTTTATATTTTTATTCGATGTAATTCATTCTCCGTAATATGGCCGAGGCTTTTTCACTGTAGTAACCGTTGCTCTCAGCTATCTTTTGGAATTGTTTGTAGGCCTTCTTTTTGTTATCGGTTTGCAGGTAGCAAAGTCCGGCGTACCATTGGGCTTGTTCAACAAAGAGATTGTTTTTTGCCTTGATGACGGCCTCGAAAAACGAGATTGCCTGTGAATATTGCCGAGTGCGTTGATAAGTCATCCCTGCGTAAAAGTTCCCGACAGGATTGTTTTGGTCAAGAGTAAGTACTTCATCAAACAGGGTCAGTGCTTCTTGATAATTTTCTTCGTTATATTGATGCA
>QKGU01000283.1 GCA_003250325.1 Paludibacter sp. | reverse complement strand
CGAAAGTCTTGATCCTGAAGTTGCCGCAGAGAAAAAAGGTTTGATCAGCAAATACTATCACGATGTAGAAAAAGAAGCGATGCGTCGTTCAATTTTGGACGAAGGCAAACGCCTTGATGGACGTAAAACAACTGAAATCCGTCCAATCTGGTCTGAAGTTGACTATTTACCGGGAACTCATGGTTCTGCTATTTTTACGCGTGGTGAAACTCAATCGTTGACCACTGTAACTTTAGGGACTAAAATGGATGAAAAACTGGTTGATGAAGCTTTGATTCGTGGTAAAGAACGATTCTTGTTACATTACAACTTCCCTCCTTTCTCAACCGGTGAAGCTCGTGCTTCGCGTGGTGTTGGACGTCGTGAAGTTGGACACGGTAACCTGGCTATGCGTGCTCTGAAAAATATGATTCCTGAGAATTACCCATACGTTGTTCGTGTTGTTTCCGACATTTTGGAATCGAACGGTTCTTCGTCAATGGCAACAGTTTGTGCCGGAACTTTAGCATTAATGGATGCCGGTGTTCAAATCAAGAAACCTGTATCAGGTATAGCAATGGGATTAATTTCTGAAAATAAAGGAAAAAACTTCGCTGTTCTTTCTGATATTTTGGGAGATGAAGACCACCTTGGAGATATGGACTTCAAAGTAACCGGAACAAAAGACGGAATCACTGCTACACAAATGGATATCAAAGTTGATGGTCTTTCGTATGAAATCCTTGAAACTGCTTTGAATCAGGCAAGAGACGGCCGTATGCACATTTTGGGTAAAATTCAGGAAACGCTGGTTGCTCCACGAGAAGACATGAAGCCTAATGCACCACGTATCGTGGTAATGTTTATTCCGAAGGAAATGATTGGTGCAATTATTGGCCCTGGCGGAAAAATTATTCAAAACATGCAGGCTGAAACCGGTGCTGTCATTACAATTGAAGAAATCGGTGATCAAGGACGTGTAGAAATTGCTGCTAATAACAAAGCTGCTATTGATGCTGCTATTGCTAAAATTAAAGGTATCGTAGCTATTCCTGAAGTTGGTGAAACTTATCCTTCTAAAGTAAAATCAGTAATGCCTTACGGTGCATTCGTTGAATTCCTACCAGGAAAAGAAGGATTGTTGCACATTTCTGAAATTGACTGGAAACGCATAGAAACAATGGAACAATCCGGCATTAAAGAAGGCGATATGATTGACGTAAAATTGTTGGATGTTGATCCTAAAACAGGTAAATTTAAACTTTCTCGTAAAGCTCTTTTACCTCGTCCTCCGAAAGAAGAAAAGCCAAAAGCTGAATAAACTAACTTTCTATAATAGATTAACGCTGCAAGTTCCAAGAATTTGCAGCGTTATTATTTTGTTATCCCACAAAAAAATCCCGCAACCAAAAAGTTACGGGATTCATAATTTATAGTAGCAATTATTTTTTTGTATTTTCTCTTTCTTTTATTCGGGCGTACCAGGCTTCTCGTTCTTTTACCAAATCGTAACCGCGTTTAGAAAGATAATTATTGATTCTACCTTTGTATTTGCCAAAAGCAGCATGTTTTTTGTCCGAGTTTTCAGCATCTATGGCAAATTCACGAGCCTCTTTCAACCATGCCAAAATCTGGGCTTTTTCATCTTCTTTAAGCGAC
>QKGU01000391.1 GCA_003250325.1 Paludibacter sp. | reverse complement strand
AGATATATCATCAGGTACTATAACTTATAATTTTAAATTAAAGTAATCTATGAAAATTTTTGTATTCCTGGCTGACGGTTTCGAGGAAATTGAAGCCATAGTTCCGATTGACATTTTCAGACGTGCCGGCATAGATGTGACTACCGTTTCTGTGTCCGATTCGTTGGAAGTAAATGGTGCTCATCAAGTAAAAGTGTTTGCCGATGTATTGTTTTCTGAAACCGATTTTTCGGAAAATGATTTATTGTACTTGCCGGGCGGTATGCCGGGAACAAAAAAATTGGATGCTCATGCTGGATTGAAAGCATTGCTTTTGATTCAGGCGGCCGAAAAGAAACCTATCGCTGCTATTTGTGCTGCACCAATGGTGTTGGGTAAACTGGATTTGCTCGAAGGTTTAGAAGCGATATGTTATCCCGGATTTGAGGAAAATTTGATTGGAGCAACTCTTTCCAAAAACAAAGTTGTGAAATCAGGATTGATTAGCACGGCTAAAGGTGCAGGCGTGGCTATGGAATTTGCGTTGAAAATAGTGGAAGATTTGAAAGGAAAAGAAATTTCAAACAAAGTAGCAACTGCCATTTGTTATTGAAATAAAAGTATTATTGATAAAACCGGAACAGGAATTAATGGCTTTGCGGCTGTTATTTCCTGTTCTTTTTGTAGTAAACAATGCAGAGATGATATCTGCTTTGATATGTAAATTTAAACATGTATTTTTGTGTTTCTCAAATAAAAAGAGAATAATTATACTGAATGAGAGAATTTTTAAAAGATAAGATATTTGGACTGATTTCGGAAGCCGCTGATGAACAACAGCAGGAATGTTATGTTATCGGAGGTTTTGTGCGCGATATTTTTTTGAAACGACCTTCGAAAGACATTGATGTTGTGGTGGTAGGAAGCGGGATTGAATTGGCTGGAAAAGTGGCTGCAAAACTGGGGAAAAAAGCAAAACTCACTGTTTTTAAAAATTTTGGAACGGCGCAGGTAAAGCATAATGATTTGGAAGTTGAATTTGTTGGTGCAAGGAAAGAATCGTATCAACGCGATTCCCGAAAGCCAATTGTAGAAGATGGAACGCTCGAAGATGATCAGAATCGTCGTGATTTTACGATTAATGCGCTGGCCATTTGCCTGAATAAAAACCGTTTTGGAGAATTGGTCGATCCGTTTGGAGGGCTGGAAGATTTGAAAAATTTTGTAATTCGCACTCCGCTAAATCCTGACATTACCTTTTCTGACGATCCGTTGCGCATGATGCGCGGGATTCGCTTTGCAACTCAACTGGGTTTTTATCTGGAATCGAATACGTTTGATGCTATCGAACGAAATAAGGAACGAATTGGTATTATTTCAAGAGAACGAATTGTTGACGAACTGAATAAAATAATGCAGTCGAGAAAACCATCGATAGGTTTTGTTTTACTGGAGAAAACCGGACTGCTAGAACTTATCTTTCCTGAATTGATTGCCCTTAAAGGTGTTGAAACAAAAGATGGGGTAGGGCATAAGGATAATTTTTATCACACGTTGGCCGTGCTGGATAATTTGTGCGAGCAAACCGATAATTTGTGGTTGCGGTGGTCGGCATTATTACACGATATTGGCAAAACACGAACGAAAAAATATGATAAGCGTCTGGGCTGGACTTTTCATAATCACAACTATGTGGGCGAAAAAATGATTCCTGAGATTTTCAGGAGAATGAAATTACCTACAAACGAAAAGATGAAATATGTTCAGAAAATGGTGACGCTTCACATGCGCCCTATTGTTTTGAGCGAAGAGGAAGTAACCGATTCTGCTATTCGGCGATTGTTGTTCGATGCTGGTGACGATATCGACGATTTGATGAAATTGTGCGAAGCGGATATTACCTCCAAAAATCTTGAAAAAGTAAAACGTTTCAGATCCAATTTCCAGTTAGTGAGGAAAAAATTAAAAGAGATTGAAGAAAAAGATAAAGTTCGGAATTTTCAACCTCCCGTAAGCGGTTTGGAAATTATGGAAACATTCAACTTACCTGCTTCGTCTATTGTGGGAGATATAAAAATGCGGATTAAAGATGCCATTCTGGACGGAATTATTCCCAACGAATATGAAGCGGCGAAAGCTTATATGTTCGAAATAGCGAAAGAACTGGGCGTGGAAATCCCTAAGTAAATAATTGTTCCCGAAAAAAATCAGCTTAATAAGAAGAAAAATGAAGTTTTTAATACCATTATTTGTCATTGTTATGATGTTTGAGGCTTGTAATTCGTCCAAAATAAATTATCCCGAGACGAAGAAAGAAAACGTGGTTGATAGTTATTTTGGCGAGCAGGTAAGCGAACCATACCGTTGGTTGGAGAACGATACATCGGCAGCAACAGCCGAATGGGTAAAAGCTCAAAATAAAGTAACGGCAGATTATTTGTCCAAAATTCCATTTCGTGACCAACTGAAAAAACGGTTGACCGAGTTGACAAATTATCCGAGATATGGATCGCCGTTTAAAAAAAATGGGAAATACTATTTTTACAAAAATAACGGACTTCAAAACCAGAGTGTTTTGTATTGCGAGCAATCGCTAAATGCAGAACCGGAAATTTTGCTCGACCCGAATACTTTTTCGCAGGATGGAACGGTGGCATTGTCGGATGTTGCTTTCTCGCAGGATGGAAAATATATGAGCTATTCGATTGCGCGCAGCGGGTCGGACTGGAACGAAATCTTTGTAATGGATTTGAAAACCAAAACTGTGTTGAAAGATCATATTCAGTGGTCGAAATCTTCGGAAATAGCCTGGTACGGTAACGGATTTTACTATAGTGCTTTCGATGCGCCGGAGGCAGGAAAAGAATATTCTTCGAAAAACGAATACGAAAAGGTTTATTATCATACGGTTGGACAAAACCAATCCGAAGATAAGATCGTATATGAAGACAAGGAACATGCTTTGCGCGAATGCTATTCCGAAGTAACTGATGACGAAAATTATCTTTTTATTTCAATAACGGAAACAACAACCGGGAATGGGCTGTTGATGAAAGATCTGACCAAGCCAAGTGCTCAGTTTGTTGAAGTTGCACCGGGTTTTGATAATGACCACGTGGTGATTGATGATGTGAACGGGAAAATATATATCCTCACTAATTGGAAAGCTCCAAAACAGCGGTTGATGTCGGTTGACCCGAAAGCTCCTTCGCGTGAAAACTGGAAAGAAGTGATTGCAGAAAGTGATAATGTGCTCGAAAGTGTTTCTGTTGTTGGAGGAAAAATTATTGCTCTTTACATGAAAGATGCTTGTCACCATGCTTTTGCATACAATATGGATGGAAAACAACTTTACGAAATACAGTTGCCCGGCTTGGGAAGTATAACTGAAATTTCAGGAAGCAAAGACGATACCGAAGCTTTCTATACTTTCACATCATACACTTATCCGCTTACAGTTTATCATTTCGATGTCGAAAAAAATCTCTCCGAAGCACTTCATAAACCGGAGCTGTCGTTCAATGTTGCCGATTATACAAGTGAGCAGGTTTTCTACGAAAGCAAAGATGGAACTAAAGTGCCTATGACCATTACTTATAAAAAAGGGATGGTGAGGAATGGAGAAAATCCATTGATGCTGTACGGTTACGGAGGATTTAATATCAGTTTGATGCCTACATTCAGTATTTCGAGAATTCCTTTTCTTGAAAATGGTGGAATTTATGTGGTGGCAAATATCCGGGGCGGTGGTGAATATGGCGAAAGCTGGCATCTGTCAGGAACGAAAATGAAAAAGCAAAATGTATTTGACGATTTTATTGCAGCTGCCGAGTATTTGATAAAAGAAAAATACACTTCGTCGGCAAAACTGGCAATCGATGGTGGATCGAACGGTGGTTTGCTGATTGGTGCTTGCATGACTCAGCGTCCCGATTTGTATGCTGTTGCTATTCCTGAAGTGGGTGTGTTGGATATGCTTCGTTACCATAAATTTACAATTGGCTGGTCGTGGACTAGCGATTACGGAAATAGCGAAGAAAGCAAGGAAATGTTTGAATATCTGAAAGCTTATTCGCCATTACACAATCTGAAAACAGGTACAAAATATCCGGCCACATTAATAATGACCGGGGATCACGACGATCGCGTAGTGCCTGCACACTCGTTCAAATTTGCTGCAACATTGCAAGAGGCAAACGACGGTACAAATCCTACTCTCATTCGAATCGATTCAAATGCTGGTCACGGTGCAGGAAAGCCTATCGGAAAATTAATCGACGCGCAAACAGATATGTGGTCGTTCGTTATGTTTAACTTGGGAATGTCGCCCAAATTTAAATAAGGGAAATCTTTTAAAATAAATATTTTCGATTGAAAATCAAATAGAAAGGCTCTGTTTGAAACTTAAAAGAAATATTTTTTACCGAAATAATTTGTCAAATGAGCTAAAAAGTCTATCTTTGCACCGCTTTAGAAAGATGGCGGGATAGCTCAGTTGGTTAGAGCGTCGGATTCATAACCCGGAGGTCACGAGTTCAACTCTCGTTCCCGCTACAGTATAAAAGGACTTATCGTTTTCGCGATAAGTCCTTTTGCTTTTTTATATGATGAAATTATAAAAAACATAAAACAAAAATTCTCTGTTTAAACTATTTCTGTTTTATAAAGTCAATAAAAACAGAACGATAAATTAAATATTAATTATTAAACAGAAAGAATTATGAAAAGGTATGCAATGTTGGCTATAGCTACAGTTTTTATGTTTAGCACAGTACTAATCGCTCAGGATCAACAACCAATGCCAAAGAAAATCAAGGGAGATAAAGAGTTTAAGGAAGGTAAAGAAATGGTTTCTCCTGAAAAGAGAGCTGAATTCATGGCAAAGCAATTGGATTTGTCGGCAGCTGAAAAAGCAAAAGTGCAGGCTTTGTTCGAAAAACAAGATGCAAGAGTAAAACAGCACAGAGAAGAAATGGAGAAACTGAGGGAAGAAAGAAGAGCAAAATTTGAAGCCGAACGTAAAGTTCAGGAAGCTGAACTGATAAAAATTATCGGTAACGAAAAATTTCAACAACTCCAGTCGCTACGAATTGCCCGATTGGAAAAAATGAACCGTATGCACAAAATGAGAGACATGAAGATGAAACACAGAGATTGTCCATATATGGATCAGGGTGCTCCGATGAAAGATAAAAAAATGATGGAAAAAGAAGAATAGAAAAGTTGATGTTTAGTTAACGAAAAAAAGAATGCCTGTAATCAGGCATTCTTTTTTTTTGCATATTAATATCAGACACAATTGCATCTGGATAATAAATTAATAGGTGTCAGATTTTTATTAATTATTAGTAAGGAAACAAAATCAGGCTTTAGCTAATGAAAGTAAAATTTTCAGTCAAAATAGTTAACATTAATGTCAAAGCAAAATGAACTTAATAATTGAGTATTTTTGCTATGTTAAAATTAATACATTTGCATAGTCCACAATTGTAGTTGTGGATAAAGATTTTACATTATTCATGAAAAAATAAAGTAGAATGTTGAGAATAACAAAAATAAAGTATACGTTAAACCCTAAAAACAGTATAGTATGAAACCAGAAAGAGTTATTTGTTTATTAACCATTTTAATTGTTGCATTTATTTTTTATTCGTTCAAAAATCCAGGAATAAGCTCTAAAGAAAGTAAATCAACAGTTAAGTCTGATATTAATGAAATTGTAAGAACCAATTTTGAGAAAAGTTTTGGTATGGCAGATGAAGTTGATTCTGTAAGTCAGATAACTGTTCGTTTTTTGGTCGTTGATTCTTTTACGCTTAAACAAAATATTGTTTATAGAAAAAAACAAATAAATGATAGCCTCCGGCTTCCATGCATGAATAGTAAAGTTAAAAATTATAAAAGGGCTCTTTATTTATTAGATTCAATTGCCGGATTGGCAGAAAAGCATATAAATGATATCGTTTCCTACAAATATGAATATACCAAGTGTACAAAATTGCCTGTAGATACATTATACGAAGGCCTTGCGGTTACCATAAAATCAATAACTTCTAATTGTACGATTTACTTTTATACAGATGCTACACCTACACGACAAATTATTCAGTCACCAACAAATGCAAAGGACAATATATTAGATCCACTTAAATATCCAGATTATTACAGGAGAATTGAAAGAGCCGGACTTGATTATGAGCCTCAATAATTTATAATTTAATTTACATTAATTCAAACCAATGTGATTTAAAGTAAAAAAATCACTACTGACCGACAAAACTTGAATTTTGTCGGTTTTTATTTTTATTTATTTGTATATCAATTATTAGCGGTTTTTATTTTTGTTTTACTGAAAACCTACCCCCTCTCAAAATAAACTCATTTGCAAATTTGTGGGGCTTT
>QKGU01000130.1 GCA_003250325.1 Paludibacter sp. | reverse complement strand
TACCAGTCGATCATAAACAGTAACTGGAGTCCATGTACAGCAGAACCTTCCATTCGAATAAATGTATCTCTCCAAATTCCCAACTTGTTCCCGTAAATATATCTGTCCGCGATATTCAAACCGCCTGTGAATCCGATTTTACCATCTACGACTACCAGTTTGCGGTGATTGCGATAGTTTATTTTGCTGCTACGTGAAATTCGCCAGCGGAAAGGCAAAAATGATTTGACATATACGCCGGCTTCTCGAAGAGTTCGGATATATCTTTTTGATAAAGAGAAACTTCCCCAATAATCATATATCATTCGAACACGCACTTTTTCTTTCGCCTTTTGAATGAGTAACTCGCGCAGTTCGTTGGCTATTTTATCGTCGTTGAAAATGAAAAATTCGAGGTGGATATGATCCTTGGCATTTCTTATCGCTTCAAAAATGGCTTCGAAAGTGGTGATCCCGCTGGAAAGGACTTCTATTTTGTTGTTGGCGTAACCTGCTGCATCGCTGTTTTTGTTCAACAGCCTGATTAAGTTTAGCTTATTGTCGTCAATACGATCGTTGTCGAGGTCGTTGATGTCGAACGAGGCTACAGGGCGTTGAGTTACCCGACGAATGCTTTTGCTGGAAATAATTTTCTTTTTGCGGTAATCTTGTCCCAGCAGCAGATAAAGGAAAAAACCCAGAAAAGGGAGGAATAATAAAACGAGAAGCCATGACAGTGATTTAACCGGATTACGGTTTTCTAATAACAAAACCGATATTGTACTTATTGATGTATAAAGATATAATGCAATAAAAATGATGGACAATACGCTCGTCATGATGCTTTAGTTTTATTTGTTTTATCTTATAGCGAAAACGGTTTTTGAGGGTTCTGATAAAATAACCATTCGTGTCCTTCGATTGTTGCCCGTTTGATAGACAAAACAGGTAGCTGAGGAGCTGCAATTCCTTTTTCTACTTTTTGTGGCGAGACTTCTACATTCGCTTCGTCCCAGAGTCCGGCTTTAATGAAACTTCTGAGCAATTGCGATCCGCCTTCTACTAATACAGAATGAATGTTTTTTTCGTAGATTTTGGTCAATATAGTTTTTAAACACTCCTCGTCAAAATCTATTTTAATATATTGTAAATGATTTTTATCCTGTTTTTCTTTTGTTGTAAAAATATAGGTTTTTACCACGCCATCTTTCAAATGGTAGCTAGCCGGGATTTTCCCCTGGCGATCCAATGCAATTCGAATCGGATTTTTCCCCGACCAATTTCTCACCGTGAGCGATGGATTATCCAAAAGTACAGTATTGGTACTCACCAAAATGGATTGGTTTTCCGAACGCATTTTATGAGTCAGCAACTTGGTAATGTTATTGGATATGAGCAACGGCGTTTGAGTAGCATTCGATCTCAATTTATCCATAAAACCATCGCGTGTTTGTGCCCATTTCAGAAGGACATAAGGTCGTTTTTGCTCCTGAAAAATAAAGAAACGCTTGTTCAATTCTCGGCATTCTTGTTTCAACACTCCGACGGCAACTTCAATGCCTGCTTCTTCGAGTATTTTCACACCTTTCCCCGATACTTTCGGATGCGGATCCAACGTCCCTATTACTACTCTCGGGATACCACTTCTTACAATCAAGTCGGCA
>QKGU01000049.1 GCA_003250325.1 Paludibacter sp. | reverse complement strand
ATTCAGGTGAAAGACAAAAAAGCGGTTGAGAAAATTTTGGGCGATAATGGTGTTGGTTTTGCACGCATTGCAACTCCGATTGCTGAACGTAGAATGGAAATTACCCGCAAAAAAGAATCATATTCGTTCTCAATCAACGATATGCGTGATTTGTGGTACAAATCTTCTTATTTGCTCGACCGTCGTCAAAGTGGCGAAGTTTGTGCGCAAGCTCGTTATGGAAACTACAAAACTCAGCCACTCGAATATAATTTTGCTCCTGCATTTAAAGGTAAATTCTCTCAATACGGAATTTCACAGGAACGTCAGGCAAGTGGTGTTAAGGCCGCTATCATTCGTGAAAAAGGAACAAATGGTGAGCGTGAAATGGCTTACGCACTTTACCTGGCAGGTTTTGATGTGAAAGATGTTCACATGACCGACCTTGCAAGTGGACGCGAAACACTGGAAGATGTCAATATGATTGTATTCTGTGGTGGATTCTCAAACTCCGACGTACTTGGTTCAGCTAAAGGTTGGGCTGGTGGATTTCTTTACAACGAAAAAGCTAAACTGGCATTGGATAACTTCTACAAACGTAACGATACTTTGAGTTTAGGTATCTGTAACGGTTGTCAGTTGATGGTTGAACTGGGTGTTGTAACTCCAGAACATGATGTGAAGCCACGCATGTTGCACAACGATTCTCACAAATTCGAGTCTGGTTTCGTTGGATTGACTATCCCTGAAAACAATTCAGTCATGTTGAGCTCATTGAGCGGAACAAAACTGGGAGTTTGGGTTGCTCACGGTGAAGGAAAATTCTATTTGCCAAAAGCTGAAAACGAATATAATATCATTGCCAAATATTCTTATGCTGGTTATCCTGCCAATCCAAATGGTTCGGATTATAACGTGGCTGGTATTTGCTCTTCAGATGGTCGTCATTTAGCGATGATGCCGCACCCTGAACGTGCAATTTTCCCTTGGCAATGTGCTTACTATCCTGAAGATCGCAAAAAGAACGATCAGGTTACTCCATGGATTGAAGCATTTGTAAATGCCCGAGTATGGGTAGAAAATAACAAATAAAAACAACCCCTAACCCTTAAAGGGGAATAAGAAAAATCCCGCTGTCAAATCTGATAGCGGGATTTTTTATTGTTATTCTTATTTTCTTTCGTAATAGACGAAGCTGTAAGGATGTGGATTTTTATCATCTGCTTCATGCTCCTCACGACTTACTTCTTTCCAGTCATCAAAGTTTATTTCCGGGAAAAAGGTATCAGCAGAAAAGCTGCCATGCACCCAGGTTATATACATTGAATCAACTTTGTCAATTGATTGTCTGTAAACTGTAGCTCCACCCATAATAAAAACGTGATCTTCATGTTCGCAGAGATCAATTGCGTCTTCGAGGGAATCGGCTTCAAAATAACCTTCGTTAACCCCTTCCGACATGAAGTAAGTACAATGTTTTTTCGATTGGGAAGTGGACCGTTGGATAAGCTTTCAAAAGTTCTTTTTCCCATTACGACGGCATGTCCTGTCGTCAACATTCTAAAATGCTTTAGATCCGCTGGTAGATGCCATGGTAAACTGTTTGTTTTACCAATCGCATAATTATCTGCAACAGCGGCGATAATTGAAATTTTCGACATAATGTGTAATGATATCGGCAATTTGCATCATTAAAAACAAATTGTCAGTTTATATTTAGCGTAATTTAAACTAATTTCAAAGTAACCAGTAAACAACAGATTTTATTTCAAAAGTAACTACACTATTCAAACTGTCTGCCTTTGAGACGGAATGCAAAAGTACAAAAAAATATGGAAAACCGGTTTGGTTTTCCATATTAAGAATATCATTTATCAAGAGTTGTTTATCTATCAATAAGTTAGAGTGCAATATTTTTAAACTGCCACATCACCTTTTATATGTGGATGTGGATCGTAATCAACCAATTCAAAATCAGAGTATTTAAACGAGAAAATATCTTTTACATCCGGATTAATGAGCATTTTTGGAAGTTTACGTGGCTCGCGGGACAATTGCAGTTTCACCTGATCAAAATGATTGGTATAGATATGCGCATCGCCAAGCGTATGAACGAAATCACCTGCTTTCAATCCGGTTACCTGAGCCATCATTTGCAGCAATAAAGCATAAGAAGCGATATTAAAAGGTACACCAAGAAATATATCAGCACTGCGTTGATAGAGTTGTAAACTAAGCTTACCTTCAGCTACATAAAACTGAAAAAATGCATGACAAGGAGGTAAGTTCATATTTGGAATATCTGCAACATTCCAGGCACTTACAATAATTCTTCGTGAATCAGGATTATTCTTTATGGTGTTCACCACTTCGGTTATCTGATCGATATGTCCACCCTTGTAATCGGGCCACGAGCGCCACTGATAGCCATAAATATGACCTAAATCGCCATTTTCATCTGCCCATTCGTTCCAGATACGCACTCCGTTTTCCTGCAGGTATTTTACATTAGTATCTCCGTTCAAAAACCAAAGCAATTCGTGTATAATGGATTTTAAATGAAGTTTCTTTGTTGTCAGACAAGGAAACCCATCTTCCATATTGAAGCGCATCTGATGGCCGAAAACACTTGTTGTTCCGGTTCCTGTTCTGTCTTCTTTATGCACACCTTCGGTTAAAACACGATCGAGTAAGTCTAAGTATTGTTTCATTGTTTTTGAAAGAGAATTTATTTGTCAATTGATCAATTTTTAATCAATACAATTTATACGTTGTTTTAAGAACTCTGAATTCAGTTCTACGATTTATCTGATTCACAATTTCTTTTTGATCGGCAGTCAGATTTTGTACAAAAGCTTCATTAAGTACATCATTTTCTTTGAGAAATGAATATTTACGAGCCAGTTCGGCATCAACAACTACAGGCTTTTCCTCTCCATAACCAACAGCAGTTAACCTGTCAGCAGCAATTCCCGCCTGAACAAGATAACTCACCACCGAAGCAGCACGTTTCTGAGAAAGCACCTGATTGGCAGTATTAGATCCGACAAAGTCGGTGTGCGCACTGATTTCGATTGTTATATTCGGATTGTCGCGAAGAATTTTCACCAATACTTGTAGTCCTGATTCCGATTCAGGAGTTAAATCCCATTTTGCAAATTCGTAGAATATGTTTTCAAGTTGAATTGGTTTCGAAATGGCAGATAATTTAAAGTTCACTTCAAAATTCTGGCTTTCGGTTACTCCTTTGGTCGACAGTTCGCTTTTCTGATTTAAATAACCACGCGCAGAAGCCAGCATTACACATTCCTGATCTTTATCCAGTTTAATGCGATACGTTCCATCTTTCTTTGCCTGAACGCGTTCGTTCAATCCATTATTGCTAATCAGTTTTACAACGGCGTCAGGAATTGGATTATTTTTTTCGTCTACCACTTTTCCTTGTACAAAGTAGCTTAACTCCGGCAACTCAAATCCCCAAATCATATCGTAACCTGACGAGAAGAAACCTTTTTCAGCACCACTCTCGAAAGTGATTCCAAAGTCGTCGAAATTGGAATTGATCGGTTCGCCCATATTTTCAACAATCCATCCTCCTTCTTTCTTTGGTGTTGCTTTGTAAATATCCAGTCCTCCATATCCCGGACGACCATTGGATGAAAAATACAGTACACCATTTTCGCGTACCACAGGAAACATTTCATCGCCGGGAGTGTTGATTTCTGGTCCGAGATTTTCTATATACTTACATTCGCCATTTTCGAGAGTTGCTTTCCAAATGTCTTTTCCTCCAAGACCTGATTTTTCGTCCGAAACAAAATAAAGCGTTTGATCGTCGGGGGCTAACGCCGGATGCGCCACCGAAACAGTCGTATCATTAAAAATCTTAATGCTTTGCGGAGAACTCCATGCCCCTCCAGCCCTGTTCGATTCCCTAATTTCAGTACCACGATCACCAAGAGTAACATAAGGCGATTGAGTGAAATACATTTTCTTTCCGTCCGAACTAAAACAGCAAACGCCGTTGTCATTAATCGAATTCACTTCTCCTTCTATCAATTCCGGAGTTTCCCATTTTCCAGCGGCATTTTTACGGGTGATGAAAACATTATTTACCGGAAGACCTGTGATTGCACTATTTTTCTGAGCAACTTTTTTGTTTTTTCTGCGGGTGGAAGTAAAAACAAGCAAATCGGAATTTTTCCCAACAAAAGCCGGACTGAAACTAGAGGTACGAGCCGCATTAAATTCCTTTGACTTAAACACTTTATAGCGTGTTGGATTTTTCTTCCATTCTGCCATTTCCATAGCAGACTTGAGTCCGTTTTTAGCTAAAATACTGGAAGAATCGGCTTGTAAATAAATTCTATAATTCTTTGCAGCATCACCATATTTAGCGTTACGCTGCAAAACTTCAGCATATCGAAGGTAAACTATTGAATCGGAATAATTATTGCGGATGGCTTTGAGATAAGTCATTTCGGCCCGACTGGAATTAATGAACCGATAACACTCAGCCTGTTGAAAAGCCAGACGTGCTTTGAGTGCTTTTTCTTTGGCATCAACGCCTGAATAAGCCCTTTTATACAAATCGGCTGCTGCATAATACTCTCCCACCTGAAAACGTTTATCGGCTTTTGCAATGCGCGATTTTATACTGCACCCTTGCAAAAACAGAACCGAAACAACTATAACTGTGAAAGCTGATATTTTTAAATGCATGAAGCGAATTTGAATATTATTGGAATTTAAAAGTGATAGTCTAAAAAAGATTTTTGAACGCAAATTACGCAAATTGTCACAAATACAATTAAATTCTAATTTGCGTTCTTCTTAATTTTAATACAACTCTTAAAAATCAGTTATACTAATTTATGAATCACCAATCCCGAACGAAGCTTAGGTTCGAACCAGGTTGTCTTTGGAGGCATGATATTTCCGGTATCAGCAATGTCGATAAGTTGTTTCATCGAAACCGGATAAAGTGCCAATGCCACTTTCATTTCTCCGCTATCAACACGTTTTTTCAACTCACCAAGGCCACGAATACCACCCACAAAATCAATGCGTTTGTCACTTCTCAAATCTTTGATTCCAAGAACTTCATCCAAAATTAAATTAGAAGAAATAGTAACATCCAACACACCAATAGGATCGTTATCGTTATAAGTTCCTTGCTTTGCCGTAAGCGAATACCATTCACCCGACAAATACAACGAAAAATTATGCAATTTATTTGGTTTGTAAATATCTTTTCCTTTCTTTTCTACTTCAAAATTATCCGACAACTTCGCCAGAAACTCTTCGTCAGTCAGGTTATTCAAATCTTTCACCACACGATTGTAATCAATAATGTTCAATTGATTATCCGGAAAACATACAGCCATGAAGTAATTGTACTCCTCGTCTCCTGTATGGTTCGGATTCTGACGGCGTTTTTCATCACCCACCAAAGCTGCTGCAGCACTGCGGTGATGACCGTCAGCTATGTAAAGCGAAGGAATACCTGCAAATAATTCAGTAATTCGAGCTATTGTTTGTGGGTTATCAATTGTCCAAAAATGGTGTCCGAAGCCATCACCCGGAGCAACGAAATCGTAGATTGGGTCATTTTTAATTATTTCTGAAACAATAGCATCCAGTTCGTCATGATGTGGATATGCAAAGAACACAGGTTCGATATTAGCGTTATTTACACGCACATGTTTCATTCGATCTTCTTCTTTATCGCGACGGGTCAATTCATGTTTCTTGATATTTTCCTTCATGTAATCATCCACATGAGCGCAAACCACTAATCCATACTGAGTTTTGCCGTTCATGGTTTGTGCATACACGTAATACTTTTCCTGGGCATCCTGCACCAACCAACCGTCTTGTTGGAATTTTGCAAAATTTTCGGCTGCTTTGCTGTATACTTTTTCTTCGTGTTCGTCTGTTCCCGGTTCAAAATCAATTTCGGGTTTAATGATATGATATAATGACATTGGATTTCCTTCAGCTTCTACCCGTGCTTCTTCCGAATTCAATACATCATATGGACGTGAAGCAACTTTTTCGACTAAATTTTGAGGAGGGCGAATACCTTTAAATGGTTTAATAACAGCCATAATAGTGAGTTTTTAAGTTTAATTTTTAGAAGACACAAATGTACAAAAAAAGTTTGGATTTGAGGAACTGTGAATTTTACAAATTCTGAATGTTTTTGGTCATTGAAATACATAAAATGGCAGCATAATATAATCTTTACTTTCTTAATTTATTAACAAAGCAAAAGTAAGTGACTTGTGAAGTTTTTTTTTCGAATTATTTCAGTATTGTATTAAAAATAAAATATCTTTGCATACTACTAATTTAATCGCATTATACTAAAGTATTTTATCTCGCCTTTTGTACAATAATATATGAAAAAACTTAAAGATGTGCTTTTTTCGATGACTACAACGGTGGTTCTGCTTGCCATTTTTGCAATAGGAATCGGCTATGCCACCTTTGCGGAAAACAGCTCTGGGACTGATTATGCACGCGAAATAGTATACAATGCCGTTTGGTTCGAAATCCTGCTTATTTTACTAATTATCAATCTGATTGGAAGCATTTACCGATACGATCTTATCAATAAGCGAAAATGGAGCGTTTTACTTTTCCATCTGGCTTTCATTTGCATGATTATCGGAGCCGGCATTACCCGCTTCTGGGGTTCCGAAGGAATGATGCATATTCGTCAGGGCGAAACAACAAACGAAATTTCATCAGATAAGACATCGGTAGGAATCACGTTAGAATACAACGGAGAAAAAATTGAACGTACTTTCAATGCCACTTTTGCTGAGGATAAATCGAATGAGTTTTCCGAAACTGTAAATATCGGCAACAAAGAAATAACGGTTGAAAGTGAGTTATTTGTTCCAAACTCAATAGAAACAATCGTACCTGATAATAACGGAGAACCAGCTATTTCGCTATTCGTAATGAATGGAATGAACAAAGGAATGGATTTTATTCTGCTTAATGATGAAATTAACCTTTTTGACGGGCTTAGCTTTGGTTTTGGCGACAGCACACTAAATGCAGATATTAGTTTTCGCTATATAAACGGCGAATTGTATTTCAGGAGTAAATATCCCGTTGGACAAATGAGTATGATGCAAAAAAATGAATCCATGCTTATGCCGGGAGCAGATTGTCTTGCACAACAGAAAACCATTTACAAAACCGAAAATATAGTTTTTGTACTAAAAAACTATATGCCTAAAGCCAGAAAGAATTTATCTCAGATAACTCCAGACATGAACAAATCAGGAATTATTCTGCAAGGCAAAGATGCAATAGTTTTCAGAGTTAGCGACGGTAATAGCAGCAAAAAAGTTAATGTGTTAAGTACTGAAAATCAAACCCAATTACCTACAAAATGCGAATTGGGCAACGTGAAAGTTTCTGTTTCGTACGGAATGTTGAAGCAAAAGTTACCGTTTTATATCACTTTACGCGAATTTATCTTGGAACGTTATCCGGGTTCAAACAGTCCATCGTCGTACGCAAGTGAAATAACTGTTACCGACACAGAAATGAAAACGGAAAAACCTTTCCGCATTTTTATGAATAATATTCTGAAATATCGCGGTTATCGCTTTTTCCAATCATCTTACGATCAGGACGAAAAAGGAACAATACTATCGGTGAGCAACGACTACTGGGGAACTTTGGTAACTTATATTGGCTATTTTCTTATGATGGTGGGAATGCTTTGGACGTTGCTGAACAAAAACAGCCGTTTCAGAACCGTACTGAAACTGAGCAACGAACTACAAAAGAAAAGAAAAGGCAGAAAAACATTACTCCTTGTCGGATTAATCGCTTTATCGGGTTCGTCGTTTGCAGCTGAAAGTTCGAAAAAAGATCATATCAACGAACTGAACAGTCTTTTGATTCAGGACGAGGCGCAGGGACGCATTGAACCTTTCAACACTTATGCGTCTGACGTTTTACGAAAAATATCGAAAGAAACGTCGTACAACGACATGCCTGCCTCAGAAGTGATAATAGGCATGTTGGCCGATCCGGCACACTGGCAAAACGAACCCATGATAAAAGTTGCCAATCCACAACTGGCAAAAGAGTTGGGAATTGTTGGTGATTATGTTTCTTTCAACCAACTTTTCGATTTCGATAATGGTGGCGAATATCGCTTGAAAGACAAAGTAAATCAGGTATATCAAAAAGATCAGGTGACTCACAACAAATACGACAAGGAAATCATTAACGTTGACGAGCGCGTAAATATCTGTTACCAAATTTACAACGGAAATATGCTGGCATTTTTTCCTGAACCAAATCATGAAAAAGGGAAATGGATATCGGCTCAACTAACGGATATGAACCAACCGGAGCATCATCATTCGCACGAAGGAATGAACGGAATGGAAGGCATAACTCCACCTGCGGGAATGGGCGGAATGAGCGAAGAACAAATAAATGCTTTAATGGGGAATGTAATTCCGGCTCAACAACAAACTGCTCAGGATGGTTCTCCCGAAGCACTATTGAATAATTATTTACTCGCCATAAACGAAGCTTATTCATCTGGCAATTGGAATGCAGCTAACCAACAACTGAAAGCGATTAAAAACTATCAGAAAATAAACGGCGGACAACTTCCAAACGATAGTAAAATAAACCTGGAGATATTTTATAACAATGTTGATCTTTTTGGAAAACTAGCGATTATTTATGCTTCATTGGGCTTTTTGCTGCTAATGCTCCATTTGATAAATATCTTCAGGACAAAATCCGGACTCGAAAAAGTATTGAAGTACGCGATATATGCTTTCATTCTTGTATTTGCGGCATACAGCGTTGGACTAGGAATTCGTTGGTACATTTCAGGACACGCTCCATGGAGCAACGGTTACGAAACAATGATTTTCGTCGGTTGGGCAGCTGCGCTTTCAGGATTATTATTTGCGCGTCGTTCTCCAATATCGCTGGCAGTTACGGGAATTTTATCCGGAATAGCGCTTTTTGTAGCCGGAATGAGTTGGATGAATCCAGAAATAACCAACCTGGTTCCGGTTCTGAAATCATACTGGCTTATTATCCATGTGGCGATTATCACTTCCAGCTACGGATTTTTAGCCATGGCGGCATTGCTTGGATTTTTAAACCTTAGTTTGATGGTAGCGCGCAATAAAAACAACAGTCATAAACTCAAAGACAGCATTTTGGAATTGAGCTATATAATTGAAATGGCCATGATTATCGGACTTATCATGCTCACTATTGGCTGTTTTATTGGTGGAATCTGGGCCAACGAATCGTGGGGACGATATTGGGGTTGGGATCCGAAAGAAACATGGGCGCTCGTCAGTATTTTAGTGTACACTGCAATACTTCATTTGCGAAACATTCCAAAACTCAACAATCAATTTACGCTAAGCAGCCTATCGCTGATTGGCTTTGGAACCATTATCATGACATTTTTCGGCGTAAATTATTATTTGTCGGGAATGCACTCGTATGCACAGGGAACACCTCCTCCAATTCCAAGTGGTGTTTATATCGCCATTGCTGTCATCGTCATTTTGGTTGGAATGGCCTATAGAGCTGAGAAAAGCAATAAAAATTTGTAATTTATTCGTTGATATTCAATCATAAACAAGGGTGTTTAAAAAGATTTTTTTTGAATGCAAATTACGCAAATATGCACAAATTTAAGAAAATGGTAATTTCACATATTACTGAAAATAAATAATTTATTCGAATCAGTATTTAAAAAATTAGATAAATGAAAGCGACAGATAGTTTGCCATATATATGGTTAAGTAACCCAGCAGCAGATCTGACTTTCATCGCTCTTTGAATTTTTGTTTTTTCATTAAGCCAATTAAAGAAAGC
>QKGU01000119.1 GCA_003250325.1 Paludibacter sp. | reverse complement strand
GAATATCCAAACTTTTTGTTGCATTCCACCTGCAACGAGGTCAAGTCAAATAAACGTGGAGCAGATTCTGTTCCTTTTTTAGTGCCGATTTCTGTTACCACAAAATCGGCATTCTTCACCGTTTCCAGAAAATTATTTCCTTCTTCAACGCTTGAGAATCGTCCTTTCGTTGCCGAAAAGACAGTATTCCGATAAACAGTCTTCAGCTCCCAATAAGCTTCGGGCTTGAAATTTTCAATTTCCAACTGACGGTTTACGATTAATGCCAATGTCGGAGTCTGTACACGACCGATAGATAGAATTTGTCTGTTTTTTCCGTATTTCAGCGTGTAAAGTCGTGTAGCATTCATGCCGAGCAACCAATCACCAATAGCACGCGAAAGTCCCGCTTCGTAAAGTCGTTGGAACTCATTTTGGCTTTTGAGTTTTTCAAATCCTTCTTTGATGGCCTCTTCAGTCAACGATGAAATCCACAGCCGTTTCACCGGACATTTGCATAACGCTTTTTGCATCACCCAGCGTTGTATCAGCTCTCCCTCCTGCCCGGCATCACCACAATTTACCACCTCATCGGCTGTGGCAATCAGAGTTTCGATTGTTTTGAATTGCTTTTGCACGCCACTATCGTTCATTACTTTTATCCCAAAACGGGAAGGAATCATTGGTAATTGACTCAGCGCCCATGCTTTCCATTCCGGGGCATATTCGTGCGGTTCGAGCAAACCGCACAAATGTCCGAAAGTCCACGTTATCTGGTATCCGTTCCCTTCAATATACCCATCTTTTCGGGTTTTAGCTCCCAACACTTCGGCAATATCACGGGCTACACTTGGTTTTTCAGCAATACAAACAATCATTCAACTAAGCTTATCGATTTGTGGCTAACTTATCAGTCAGGTTTAACTAATTCTATAAAATTTCATTGACAAAAGTACAGAAAAAAGTTTTAAATCAATCCCGACTATTTGCGTTACAACATTTATACGAAATTGGCAAACTCAACTTTATTGACTTAATCTATTCTGTTATAAGTATCATGAATTGTAGAATACGCACCATGAATTGCTAAAAATTTTTTATCTTTGCAAACAGAAACAAACTTCGGTAAAATGTTGTTTTTCTATGGTACAATGTTTAATTTAAGGTATATATTTATTTCATGTTTCAAAATCAAGAAATTACAAAAGGTATTTTTTATGTTGGCGTAAACGACCGTCAAAAACATAAATTCGAGAACATGCTTCCGCTTCCTTATGGAGTATCGTACAATTCGTATCTCATTGTAGACGAGAAAACAGCATTGGTTGATACTGTGGATATAGGAATGGGAGATATTTTTATCGAAAAAATTCAATCTCAACTACAAGGCAGATCGTTGGATTATCTGATAATCAATCATATGGAACCTGATCATTCCGGATCTATAAAACTTATTCGTAAGTATTATCCCGAAATGATTATCGTGGGTAACAACAAAACGTTAAGCATGGTCGAAGGTTATTATGGCGTTACGGGAAATGTTTTGGAAGTAGCCGATGGAGAAACATTATCATTGGGAACACATAAACTTCAATTTCATCTTACCCCAATGGTGCACTGGCCAGAAACCATGATGACATACGAACTTACCGAAAAAATACTTTTCTCGGGTGATGCTTTTGGTTGTTTTGGAACATTGGATGGAGCCGTTTTAGATAGAAATATGAATGTTGATAAATATTGGGACGAAATGACCCGCTACTATGCCAACATCGTAGGTAAATATGGTGCTCCGGTACAAAAAGCACTAAAAAAACTAACTCCTCTCGATTTAAACTATATCTGTAGTACACACGGCCCTGTTTGGAGCGAATATATCACCGAAGTGGTTGATATGTACGACCAGCTAAGCAGATACGAAACAAAAGAAGGCGTAGTTATCGTGTATGGCTCTATGTACGGAAACACCGAATTGATGGCTGAAACTGTAGCTCAGGGTGTTGCGGAATCAGGGATCAAAGATATTATCATTCATAATGTTTCGAAATCAGATCCTTCAGTAATCATTCAGGATATTTTCAAATATCGTGGATTAATTATTGGAAGTCCAACATATTGCAACGAACTGTATCCTGAAGTAGATTCATTACTTGGAAAAATTGAATTACGCGGAGTGAAAAATCACGTTTTTGGCTGTTTTGGTTCTTACACCTGGGCAAGTGCTGCCGTTAAACGTCTTACCTCTTTCGTAGAAACAATGAAATGGCCATCAGCAGAAGTAACAGTGGATGAAAAACAAGGGTTGAAAGTGGATAATTATCAATCTTGTCTGGAACTTGGACGTCAGGTGGCAACAATGGTGAAGAACTACGTAAGCGATCCATCGCATTGCGGATAAGTCGTTCATAAAAGGAATTAGTGCTTTTTAATTGAATTAAGATTTTCTAAAGAATATTTCATGGAAGAACTAACGCTTATTACTCCTACTTTTTTATTTTCTGCTATATCGTTATTGCTATTGGCCTATACCAATCGTTTTCTTTCGTATGCCCAACTTGTTCGCATACTGAAAGATAAATATATGGAAGATCAGTCAGCACTGACAAAAGCTCAAATTATAAATCTGCATCGCAGGTTGTATCTGACAAAGAATATGCAAATGTTGGGTGTAGCTAGTTTGCTACTGTGCGTAGCCACCATGTTCCTTATTTACATCGGGTTACAACTTATTTCGGCTTACGTATTCGGAGTAGCACTATTGTTACTGATCATCTCGCTCGGACTTTCCGTTATGGAAATCCGTATTTCTGCAAAATCATTAGAAATATACCTGAGCGATATGGAAAAGGTAAAAAAATAGTTTGAGAGGTTCTGGCATTTTACAATTTTATAAACAAACAACTAATGAATAACGGATTTGTACGAGTAGCAGCAGCTGTTCCCGAATTAAAAGTTGCAGATTGCGCTTTTAATGTTGGTAAAATTGCAAAACTTATTCAGCAAGCTGAAGAAGAAAAAGTTCAGGTAGTTTGCTTTCCGGAACTTTCGATCACCGCTTACACCTGTGCCGATCTTTTTCATCAAAATAAACTGCTTGATGAAGCTATTAAGGGTTTAAAAGAACTTCAGGCTGTTACTTTTTCAACATCAGCCGCTGTTATCGTTGGAATGCCGTTAAGGATTCAGAACCAGCTATTCAACACGGCCATCGTATTGCAAGGTGGACAAATACTGGGAATTGTACCTAAAACTCATTTACCGAATCAGAACGAATATTACGAAAAACGTTGGTTTTCTTCTGGAGCAAATTGTAACATCCAATCTGCAAAAATTCTGAACACAGAAATACCTTTCGGAACTGACCTTCTATTTTCCGATGAAAAATTCACATTCGGAATTGAAATTTGCGAAGATCTTTGGATGCCGATACCTCCCAGCTCCTATCAGACAGTGGAAGGTGCGGAAATTATTTTCAATCTATCGGCCAGTAACGAATTGATTGGAAAACATCAATACCGCCGCCAGTTGATAGAACAACAATCGGCACGCTGTAACGCTGGTTACGTATATGCTTCGGCAGGAGCCGGTGAGTCAACTACCGATATGGTTTTTACAGGTAACGGAATAATTGCCGAAAACGGAAAAATTTTGAGTGAATCCGAAAGATTCAATTTCGACTCGCAATTAATTATAAATGACATTGACGTAGAGCGATTGGTTGCTGACAGGTTGAGAAATACAAATTTCAATCACAACAATCCTGAAAATAATTATCGTTGTATAAAACTGGAGGATGCACGTTATACTCATTTTGATTTGAAACGGGAATTTGCGAAACATCCGTTTGTACCTCCTATCGACAACAGAGACGAGAGTTGCAACGAGATATTTTCCATTCAGGTGGGTGGATTGGCAAAACGTTGGATGCATACCAATGCTCAAACTGTAGTTGTGGGAATTTCTGGTGGATTGGATTCAACATTGGCTTTGTTGGTGTGTGTAAAAACAGCCGACAAACTCGGTTTCGACAGAAAAAGAATTTTGGGTATAACCATGCCCGGATTCGGAACTACCGGCAGAACTTACAACAATGCTATCAACCTGATGAAATCGTTGGGAATAAGTTATCAGGAAATATCCATAAAAGAAGCTTCGATCCAGCATTTCAAAGATATTGACCACGATCAGAATGTCCACGATATAACTTACGAGAATACGCAGGCACGTGAACGCACGCAAATTCTCATGGACATGGCGAATAAAACGAACGGGCTTGTTATTGGCACCGGCGACTTATCGGAACTGGCACTTGGTTGGGCAACTTACAACGGCGACCACATGTCGATGTATGCCGTAAACAGTGGCATTCCAAAGACGTTGGTTCGTTATCTGGTCGATTGGGCGGCTCATCAGGTAGAAAAATCATCCGAAGAAATTCTGAAGGATATTATCGACACTCCCGTTAGTCCGGAATTATTACCTGCCGACGAAAATGGAGACATTGCACAAAAAACGGAAGATCTGGTTGGGCCTTACGAATTGCATGACTTATTCCTATATTACCTTGTACGGTTTGGCTTTAGTCCAGAAAAAATAATGATGATTGCTCTAAAAGCATTTGAAGATATTTACTCAGAAGAAATTATTCACAAGTGGTTAAAAGTCTTCCTGCGTCGATTCTTTGCACAACAATTTAAGCGGTCGTGCATGCCTGATGGACCGAAAGTGGGTTCTATCAACTTATCACCAAGAGGTGACTGGCGCATGCCCAGCGATGCTATTGCATGGCAATTAGCTGATTAAGCACATAATTTCCACATCTAATTACAAACCTTTTAAAACGGAATAGAATTATTATGTTTGAACAAGTTTATTACGGAAACACAGTTAAAGAATGGATTATATCCTTATCAATTATTATCGGGGCATTGATTCTGAATAAAGGAATCGTGCTTCTGAACAAATATGTAATCCAGAAACTAACGTCAAAAACCAAAAACCGGTTAGATGATATTCTTTTTAAAATGCTGGAATCTCCGGTATTACTCGGAATTGTGCTGGCTTCTATATGGATAGCCTCCAGTCGGTTAAATCTGGATCCGGCAATTGATAAATTTTTCCTGCGCTCGTATCAGGTTTTAATTGTACTGAACGTAACATGGTTTGCCGTACGATTTATTAATGCGCTGATTTCGGAATACATCGAACCTATTGCCAACGACCCAAACAACAAACGAATCGACAGCAATATTCTGCCAATAATTCGCAGAACTTTATTGGGAATTATCTGGGCCATCGGAGGTGTAATGGCTCTAAAAAATGCTGGTGTAGACGTAGGGACTTTAATAGCCAGCCTTGGAATCGGAGGTTTAGCTTTTGCACTCGCGGCTCAGGATACCATAAAAAATATCTTCGGAGGGATTACCATTTTTACAGATAGACCATTCCGAATTGGCGACCGTATAAAAGTGGATGGATTCGATGGTATAATTGAAGATATTGGAGTCAGAAGTACCCGTTTAAGGACGTTGGACAGATGTTTGGTTACCATCCCAAACTATAAAATAGTAGAAGCTTCGGTTGAAAATGTGTCTGAAGAGCCAATGAGACGCATTGTATCAAAACTTGGTCTGACATACAGCACAACACCTGAAAAGATGAAAGAAGCTATTGATATATTGAAAAATATGCCCAAAACAGTGAAAGGAATTGACTCAAAAGAAGTTTTCGTTTTCTTTTCCGATTTCGCAGATTTTTCAATGGTTATTACTTTCATTTATTTTATCAAAAAAGCCTCGGATATTCCACAAACTATTTCCACTGTGAATATGGAAATTCTTACAGCTTTCAATGCTGCCGGACTCGATTTCGCATTCCCAACTCAAACTATTCATTTGGAAACCGGAAATTAAAATTAGCCACTTCAATAAAAACAGGTAATGATGCCAAAAATAGTTGGTGAATTTGTCAGAATATGGTTGTAAGTTTAAAGCGAAGTTAAAGAGGAGATGGGCTCTGCTGAGGAGCAACCCATCAAGCAATAAACTTCTGATTATACGGAAATGAAAGGAATTCCAGCATTTTGAACTGTACCCCAAAAGTTAGACAAAAAACTTTAGGGGGATTTATCAATCTCCCTAAATCCCTCTTTTCTAAGAGGGACTTTTAGGATATTTCAAATTACAACTTTTCTATTTTCTTTACTACTGTTCCTGATTTTGTATAAATTACAGCCAAATAGGCTCCTTTTGGTAAAGAACTGATATTGAGATTCTGAACTTTACTGTTCAAAAGCAATTTACCTGATAAGGAACAAATATCAATTCCTTTAATATCAATACCGGAAACATAAATATCAGACAGTGCCGGATTCGGGTAAACGGAATACATTTTTTCTTGTTCAACACTTTCGAGGGCTGTATT
>QKGU01000069.1 GCA_003250325.1 Paludibacter sp. | reverse complement strand
AAATTCCGTGGTGGTCCGGTTGGATTAACCACCATTGCAACTGCGCTGGGTGAAGATCCCGGAACGTTGGAAGAAGTTTACGAACCATTCCTGATTAAGGAAGGTTTCATGAAACGAACTCCACGTGGACGGGAAGTTACGGAATTAGCATACAAACATCTGGGTAAAGTAAAATTCGGAGAAACCGGAACTCTTTTTTAAAAACAGATCTGGCATAATTTAATTTTCAGAGTTATGGATAAACTGGTTACTATTAGAACTTTTAGTAGTTCGGTCGATTTCGAGATGGTAAAAGCGTATCTTGAATCGATGGGAATAGAATGTTTTGGCAGGGACGAAGTTATAAATCGTGCCTATTTGGCCAATGTAAATGGAGGAGTAAAACTTGAAGTCCGCGAAGAACAATTGGAAGAAGCCATTCGGTTACTTATCGATGGTGGCTATTTGAAGAAAGAAGATTTTGAGCCCTCTCAGGAAATGAAATGGGCAGAGAAAGTATTGGAATTTTTTAGATTAAAATGATTTTTATTAGAATAATTGAATAGATAGATGGCAGAACAAATGAAGAAGTTGGCGAAAGAAACCGCCATTTACGGAGTGAGTAGTATTTTAGGAAGATTTTTGAACTGGCTACTTGTCCCGTTGTATACCTACGTTCTCGAAAGTTCCGCCGATTATGGTGTAGTCACGAACCTTTATGCATGGACGGCACTTTTATTGGTTGTGCTGACGTATGGAATGGAAACCGGGTTTTTCCGTTTTGCAAATAAGAATAAAGAAAAAGCGAATAAAGTTTACACAACAACTTTGATTTCTGTAGGAACTACATCGCTTATTTTTGCCATTTCTTGTGTTTTATTTTCCTCTCAAATCGGGGGAGCTATTGGTTATACCGAACATCCTGAATATATATGGATGCTTGGCTTTGTTGTTGCAATGGATGCTTTTGGGTCAATCCCTTTTGCTTACTTAAGATTTATAAACCGACCTATTAAATTTGCATCATTAAAGCTATTAATGATTTTTGCAAATATATCTTTTAATGTATTTTTTCTGGTTATTTGTCCCTGGTTGGCAGAAAAAGCTCCTGCTTTAGTGAACTGGTTTTATAATCCTCATTATGGTGTTGGATATGTTTTTGTTGCCAATCTGATTTCTACTTCGATTGTTACACTCTCGTTGTTGCCAAATGTTTTTGTTGATAAGTTCGTTTTCGATACAAAAACATTTAAAAAAATGCTGAAATATTCTCTCCCGTTATTGGTGCTGGGAATAGCAGGAATTATGAATCAGACCTTGGATAAGATTTTGTTTCCATTTTTGATGCCGGGTGACAAAGGTGCTGCCGAGCTTGGAGTTTATGGCGCTACTTCGAAAATTGCAATGGTAATGCTTATGTTTACTCAGGCTTTTCGTTATGCGTATGAACCGTTCATTTTTGCGCAACATAAAGATAAAAACAGCTTAGCGGCATATGCCGATGCTATGAAATTTTTTGTCATATTCTCGCTGTTTATTTTCTTAGGAATGGTTTTATATCTCGATATCTTTAAGTACATTATTCAACGGGACTATTGGGAAGGACTGAATGTTGTGCCAATTGTGCTTTTCTCGTTTATTTTTCAGGGAGTATTTTTCAATCTGTCGCTTTGGTATAAACTGACTGACAAAACAATTTATGGCGCTTGGTTTTCGATGATAGGAACAGTAATTATTATTGTAGGAAATTTAATTTTGGTTCCTGTTTTTAGTTATACGGGTTCAGCTTGGTCGGCGTTTGTTTGTTATTTAGTAATTATGCTGGTGTCCTATTATTTTGGACAGAAATACATGCCGATTAAATATGACTTGAAAACTATTGGACTTTATACTGCCGTGACCGTTCTATTGTATGTAATCAGTTTGTTTATTGATACACCATATAAGGTGTTGAATGTAGGATTAAAATCTGTTTTGATGATTGCGTTTATTACTCTTTTAGTGAAGCGCGATTTCCCTTTAAAAGTAATTCCTGTCGTCAACCGTATTTTTAGATCAAGATAAACGACTTTCGATACAAGACACAATATAGATGAACAATAATATTATTAGAATAGTAAATTATTTCAATTTACTGTCAGCATTAATTCTTACTGTCAGTATAATCTTTTTTCAGTACAATATATTAAAAACCGGGTATCTCCTTTTTTTTGGAAGTTACGTGGTGGAGATTTTTGTGGAACAAAGGTGGAGGAATATTAAATTCGATAAACGAAGTATTTACTTTTTCGGGCTGCTTCTCTTTTTTCTGCTAGCCATCATTTATCTGCCGTTCGAAACTTCCCGAAAATATACTCATTTGCTTCTGGATAAACGATTACCACTACTGGGTTTTTCAATCGTTGGCATTTTTGGATTGAATAAAAAATTTAAACTCAGTTACTTCCTTAATACGTTTATAGTAACTTCTGTCGGGGCTATATTTTATTTGGTTTTCTTTAGAGTTGGAATTTCGGAGTTTATTCATAATCCGTTGCGTGCTGAATTATTTACTGCACAAAGAGTACTTTGGGTGAATTCTCACATGATGTTTAATTTTTATCTGAATGTATCATTGATCTCAATTTGGTTTATACTTAACCGAACATGGGGTAGACTTCAGTGGTGGAAACGAATCGGATATTTTGCTGCTTTTCCAATTATTCTAGGAATCTTGTCCATCTCGGAGGGACGAAGTGGCTTTCTGATGGCGATATTATTGACGTTAAGCTTTGTTTTTATTGAAATACTAAAGCGTCAGAAAACGATTGGAATAATCGCGGGTATTTTAGTCCCATTTCTTTTTATTGGTATTGTCAGTCATCATAAACGAATGTCGGAGAAAGCTCTGGAAAATGAACCTCGTATTTTTATCTGGGAGAGTGCTTTGTCTGTAATTAAAGAAAGTCCTATGTTAGGGTTCGGGATTAGTGATGCGCAAGAAAAATTTGATATTGCCAGAACGCATTTTCAAACCGAAGAGTATCGACTTAACTGGGCAGGAAGCAAACATTTGGACAGTCACGATCAGTACCTACAAACTACCATGGAATTTGGGGTTATCGGTTTAGTGATGCTTCTATTCCTTTACTTTTATCCATTGCTAATAGTTGATCGAAAAAGAAAGTTCTTTGCAGTTTTGCTATTAGGACTATGCATTTATCAATCTATCTTCGATATGTTTGTTACCGGTCCGTTTTCTATGTTTTTTGGATTGATCGTTTGCCTGATTCTGGTTGTCGAGAACGATATGGTAAAATCAGAAGAATTGGACAGCTGAGTTATTACAAAGATATTTTCTGTCAATGTTATTATTTGATGGCAACTCCAATTAATTCTCCAATTCCAAAAGTAATACCTGCAGCCACCAGCCCGAAAAGAACCTGACGAAAACCAGAATACCAAACATTTTTTCCGGTGAATAAAGTGATAGCAGCTCCGATTAAGAATAGTCCTGCTGCACTGGCAATTACGCTTGTGATAATAGCGTGAAAACCGGACATGAAAAGGAAAGGTGCAACCGGGATAATAGCTCCGATAGTAAACAGAAAGAATGAATATAAAGCTGCTTCAATGGCAGAACCTTTCAACTCATCAGCATTTATTCCAAGCTCCTCTTTTACCAAAACTTCGTGAGCTTTCGATTTGTCGGACATGATTTCCGTTGCCATATTGTGAGACTGTTCTTCTGGAATTCCTTTTGCCATATAAATTAAAGCCAATTCTTTAAGC
Organism: Paludibacter sp.; assembly: GCA_003250325.1. GTDB lineage: Bacteria > Bacteroidota > Bacteroidia > Bacteroidales > Paludibacteraceae > Paludibacter. The sequence goes on along the minus strand of QKGU01000069.1, from coordinate 2,654 downwards.
TCGCCTTCCGGATTGGTTTCAAGTTCATCCATTTCGATAGCCATTTGGTTTTCGTAAAGTTCCTGTGAACTCCTTACGGAGATCCATTCGCCCAATGCCATAGATAATGCTCCGGCTAGTAATCCTGCAATTCCAGCCAGTAAAACTCCCTGACCGCCTGCAGTTGCTCCGGCAATTCCCATTACTAGACTAAAGTTAGATACAAGACCATCGTTTCCTCCTAACACTGCTGCCCGAATGGCATTTCCACCGACCGACCGATGTTTGGTTTCAAATTTGGCATGTTGGTCTACACTTAAGGTTTTGTCGTTATCGAGAATCGACCAAAGTATTTTCACGTGATTTGTTTCGGAACCGGTTATCTCAAGTTTGTTATTCTTCTTCGTGTTGAGTATTGCGTTGGAAAGACTTTTTTCTGTATCCATCAATGCTCCCAGAACATAGTCATAACTGAATATTTTTCCGATTAAATTTAAAGTTTTGGCTCGCCAGGATGGAATAATCAGATTTTCAGTTGAGATGTTTTCTCTTTTTGCAAAAGCTTCGGCGTGTCCTAACTCTATTTCGCTCATCTTGCGAAAAATGTTCGAAATTGACTCCTCTTTTTCGTTCTCTGCTAATTTTCGGTACAAATAGCAAGCATCTATTTCTGTTTGTAAGCTTTTGTTTTTCATCTCAATTAAAAAATAGCTATAATTTATTTGTGTTGGCAACCCTCCAAATGATCGTTTACCATTCCTGCGGCTTGCATGAATGCGTAACAAATGGTGGATCCAACGAATTTGAAACCTCTTTTGATCAGATCTTTACTCATGGCATCTGATTCTGCGGATTTTGCAGGAATTTGGGAATTTTCTTTAGGGTGGTTCATAATTGTTTTTCCACCAGTAAACTGCCAGATATATTTATCGAATGATCCGAATTCTTTTTGGACATCCATGAAAAGCCGGGCGTTGATAACTGTGGCTCTTATCTTCGCCTGATTCCGAATGATAGAAGCATCCTGCATGAGCTCCAGTATCTTCGGTTCATCGTATAAAGCAATTTTTTTCAAGTCGAAATTATCGAATGCCCTTCTGAAATTCTCACGTTTATGCAATATCGTTTTCCAACTCAATCCTGCCTGAAAAGCATCGAGAACCATAAATTCAAATAACTTTTTATCATCGTGCAATGGAACACCCCATTCATTGTCGTGATATTCGCGCATTAAAATGTCATCTCCCGGCCAATTACAATCTTTATTTTCCATAATAATTATTTTAGAATCTTATTGGCGAAAAACACTTTCCCAAAAGTTTTGTTGTAATTTTGTGTTTGAAATTTCAGAACTACAAATATACAACTTTTTTAATCAATTTTTTTGATTTTCCTTCAATGATCGACCCTCTGAAAATCATAGAAAAGTATTATCCGTTCGGAAGTGAAGCACATTATGTGTTGCTCGAACATTGCGAAGAAGTAAGGGATAAAGCACTTTCGATTGCATTAAAACATCCGGAACTAAATTTGGATCTGAAATTTATCGTAGAAGCTTCACTTTTGCACGATATAGGGATATTTCTTTGTGATGCTCCCCGAATCTTTTGTCACGGTGTACATTTATACGTTGAACATGGATATTTGGGAGCCGATTTGTTGAGAAAAGAAAACATGGAACGACATGCTTTGGTTTGCGAAAGACATACCGGTGTCGGACTTTCTCTGGAAACAATCATTAAAAATAATATGCCTCTGCCTCATAGGGATATGTTGCCCGTTTCGATGGAAGAAAAACTGATATGCTACGCAGATAAGTTTTTCTCCAAAACAAAATTGGGAAAAGAACATTCGCTGGAACACATCAGGACTTCTTTGGCTCACTTCGATGAAGCAGGCGTGAAGGTTTTTGATGAGTGGCAGATGCTCTTCGAACCGGAAAAATCTCTCTAATTGAATTTGTGTGAGAACCCGACGCTGAGCAGTTGTTTAAACTGAATGCCCGCTTTTTCTCCGATAACGGTATTGTCGTAACGTGGATTAACCGAAATACGAGTCGATAAAAAACGGTTAATAGTCATGTTACAAACAATTTCCCAATCAATTTCCACTTTCTCGTAATTGGTGTAGAAAGAGAGTTTTGAATCCAATTGAATATCGCGGGTTAAAGGATAAGACACTACAGCTTTGAATGAGCTACCAATTTCACTCAAATAATTCATGCCCTTTTGTATCCCGAACATGTTTTGATTCATTCTTACTGTATCGTTTACGAAAATGTATTTGTACGAAACCGGAGAAAGAAGTAATGAGAATATCTTTTTATATTTATAATCAAAACCGACCCCGACATTCAAACGAACAGGAGTAAGGAAGGACGCTTTCAGGTCTGTCGAATTCAGCCCTTTGTAACTATTGAAAAATTGAGTAGAGAAATCAACCGAGCCACTGTAGAACCAGTTACCCCCAGCTTTTATGCCTAATTTACTGTTGATTTTAAAGACGTCATCATTCGTGCTCAATGGATGTATTGAATCGCCTTCTACTGAGTTAAAGCCCATTCTCCATTCTGCATTGTTTTCCCACTGAACACTTTTTTTATTGTCGTAAGTAAGCTGTCCGCTGAGTATTCCTAAAACAGCTATGTTGCTGTTTCCTCCCTGATACCAGTTTGG
>QKGU01000185.1 GCA_003250325.1 Paludibacter sp. | reverse complement strand
GCCATTCATTTTTTCTAATTCTTTGTTCATTTTTCTATGTTTTAGTAAGGTTGATAATTCGCCATCAGCAATAAATGCCGTAATTTTACCTATCGAAAATACTCCGAGTGTAAATCCCGACAACACTATTATAATTGTAAATATTTTTCCCGTATCAGTGTAAGGCACAACATCCCCGTAACCAATCATCGAAAAAGTGGTGACGAGCATGTAAATTGATTTTAAAGGACTAAATCCTTCGATATTAAAATAATGGAGAAGATGGCAATTATAGGAGCCAGAAGTTCTTTTAAAATTAAAGATCTGATTTTTGATCGGAATTTCATAGCTGGATTTATTAGGTTATTGTATTAGTTATCAGTCACAAAGTGCATACAGATCGCCACGCGGATTGACCAACAAAACAGGAATATTCGATTTTTTTACCACATGGCTTTCTTTCGGCCCGAAAAGAATATCATCCAATCCGTAATCTCTTGATGCGGAAACAATTATTAATCCGACTTGTTTGGTTTCTGCAATATTTACAGCTTCCATTTCAATTTTAAAGCTATCCTTCTCTCCTTTTTCCAACGTATAAACAAAATCGAATTTATCAAACAGTTCTTTCATTCTATCTGCATTTTTAGCCGCTTTCGAACCGTAATCGTTTGCGAGCAACATGTTGACTTCCGATTTACAAAACCGCCCAAATGCAGATGCGAACTGAGCCTTTTCTACTTCTTCTTCCAAAAAACCCACAGGCAACAGCACTTTTTCGAGATTCAATGCCGGAAATGAGTCTTTATATAAAATATACGGAATACGTAAATCCCGACAATGATTTAAATGATATCTAATCGTTTTCGATTTATTTTCAACGAGTTGAATAAACAAAAAGGAAGCATCTGCTTCGTCGCAAAATTCAGGAAAAGAGATAGTTTTATAATTTCTTGAATACAACTGATAATCTGATATATTCTGTTGATCTAAAAGCTGTTTAAATTCATTCTCAATTTTGGAATTCGGTTCTTTTGCTTCATCATTATATAAAATTCCAAAATCTTTCCCTAGTTCTTTCGACAATTTAGATGCACTCTCTATCAATTGTTTAGCCGAAACAACATTATATATCTGAACAAGAACCATTTATTGCTTTATTTCATTTTAATTATTATTCCTGAAAATAAACTCTTTTCACCCGTTTCGAAACACTCGTCAATACTTCATACGGAATGGTTTTCAACTTGTCTGCTACCTCAGTAATCGTCAGATTGTCTCCGAAAATCTCCACTGAATCACCTTCATTCGCTTCAGTATCCGTTACATCTATCATTACCAAATCCATACAAACATTTCCAATCACTTTTGCCCGTTTTCTGTTTATGAATACCTCTCCCACTCCGTTTCCAAGTTTCCGGTCAAAACCATCAGCGTAACCAATTGGAATAACGGCTATCCTTTTATCTATATTCACGATTCCTTTTCGGCTATAACCTACAGTATCTCCAGCTTTCACGTTTTTTATCTGCAAAATTATGGTTTTCAGCGAACAAACCTGTTTCAGATTAACACTTTTCAACGAACTGATACCATAATGACCAATGCCCAATCGTACCATATCAAACTGAAATTCAGGGAATCGCTCTATTCCGGCAGAGTTGAGAATATGACGCATAATGTAATGAGAAAAAATGCCAGAGATTTGATCGGCACAAGCGGTGAATGTTCGTACTTGTTCACGTGTAAAATTGTCGAAACGCTCTTCGTCGGACCCAGAAAGATGAGAAAATATGGAACGAACTTTCACCTGGTTCTGATTTTTGAGAATTGAAATCAATTTCTCCATATCCTGTTTTTCAAATCCAAGACGATGCATTCCGCTATCTATCTTTATATGAATAGGATAATCGGTCAA
>QKGU01000135.1 GCA_003250325.1 Paludibacter sp. | reverse complement strand
CAGGATATTGTTTCTTTTGGTCGCCATCCTTACAGCAGTTGGTGGGGTGGTTCGGCCGAAGATGATACTTTCGTACGTGAAGCGATAGAAATGGTTCATTTGGAACACAAAAAAGATGCTTTGCTAAATGAACTTTCGGACGGAGAACGGCAGCGTGTAATGATTGCGAAAGCGCTGGCACAGGACACTTCCATTATCATGCTCGACGAACCCACTGCCCATCTTGACCTACCTAACCGGGTGGAAATCATGCTGCTTCTCCACCGACTTGCTCACAAAACAGGGAAAGCGATTCTTCTTTCTACTCACGAGCTTGATTTGGCGCTTCAGGCTGCCGACCGTATTTGGTTGATGAATGCAAACAAGGGAGGTGTTGAATCGGGCGTTCCGGAGGATTTAGTGCTCAATGGAAGTTTCAATAGAACCTTCGAGAGCAAATCTTATTTCTTCAACGCCGCTAATGGTAACTTCTCCATGAACTATCCTTTGACAAAAAAAGTCTGGGTTGCCGGAGACAAAACACGTATGTACTGGACATTGAGAGCTTTGGCCCGGGCCGGATTTATGGTGGTGGAAAATGCCGAAATAGAAATATTGGTAACAGAAACAGGCTGGCAAATCGGCGACGAAGATTTCATTAAAATCGAACAACTCCTTTTAAAACTGGAAAGCTGTTTGTCTTGCTAACTCTCGTTTGTTAATTTCAATAAATTTGTTTTTTTGTCTTTATGTTAAATTTAAAATAAAATATTATCCTGAATTGTATTGATTTTTAATCTAATATAATTCAGGATATTTTTATCGTTTTATCAATATGTGTGTTTGTAAACTTTATAAAGATGACGTATCTTTGTCGTTCTTTTGGGGTTTCAAACAAAATAATTCTTTGTTTTTTACGTTAAAATGTGGTTGAAAGTAAATACCACCCTAAAAGTCAAACTATCCTTATTGCATGAGAAATAAAATTTTTAGCATATTCTTTTTTCTATTAATAATAACAATTGCTTCCGCTCAAACCAAAGTTCGCATTTACGGTTATGTTATCGATACCAACAACAGAGGGATAGAACTGGCTAATGTTTATTTTGAGAACACCAACAATGGAACCAGCACCAATAATAATGGTTATTACGATCTCTCTGCCGAAATAAAGGACTCGGCTACTATTGTTTATTCAATGCTGGGCTATCAGACCATAAAACATGTTGTAAAGGCGCAGCAAAAAGTAACACAGATCTCGGTCGAATTACCGGCATTGTCGAAAGAAATGAGCGAACTAAACGTACTTGGGCAGCGCAGACAAACTTCAACCGTTGACATGCTCGACCCTTCCAAGTATCGAGTGGTTCCCAATGCTTCCGGAGGGATTGAATCCCTTTTAATCACCTTTACAGGAGTAAGTTCGACCAACGAATTGAGTTCGCAATATAATGTTCGTGGTGGAAATTTTGATGAAAATGCAGTATATGTAAACGGAGTGGAAGTTTATCGTCCACTACTCGTGAAAGCAGGTCAACAGGAAGGTTTGAGTTTTATCAATCCGGACATGGTGCAAAATGTCAGATTTTCATCGGGAGGTTTCGATGCAAAATATGGCGACAAAATGTCATCGATTTTGGATGTGGATTATAAAATACCAACCAGTTTTGAAAGCTCTGTTTCTTTAAGCCTTTTAGGAGCTTCTGCTTATATTGGAACAGCTAACGACAAATTCACACAAATGCACGGTGTACGTTATAAAACAACTCAAGCCTTGTTGGGAACTCTCGATACAAAAGGAGTTTACAAACCGTCTTTTATCGATTATCAAACGTACCTTACCTACCAACTTTCTCCAAAAACGGAACTGACCTTTTTGGGAAATTTCTCGCAGAACTCTTATCTTTTTGTTCCCGACAGCAGCGTAACTGAATTTGGAACTTACAACATGGGACGGAAACTTACGATTTATTTTGAAGGTCAGGAAAAAGATTTGTTTCAAACGGCATTTGGTGCGTTATCGCTCAATTATAAACCTCTGAAAGGAATGAAACTGAGCCTTATGGCCTCAGCTTTCAATACAAACGAGAATGAAACCTATGATATTTTGGGCGAATACATTCTCAGTGAAGTAAAAATGGATATAAAGGAAGAAAACAAAGAAGGAGAAACGTTAGGGATAGGAAAGTATCAGGAACACGGAAGAAATAGATTAACAGCTACAGTTCTCAATATAGGGCATATTGGTGAATATGAATTGAAAAATCACAAAATAAACTGGGGATTAAACCTTCAAAGAGAGCTAGTTTCAGATAAAATAAGCGAGTGGGAATGGCGCGACTCTGTGGGTTATTCGCTGCCATACAGCAACCAACAAGTAAATTTATATTACAATCTGAAATCCATGACAAATCTGAATACATGGCGGACTTCGGCTTATATTCAGGATACCTACAAGGTTCGTGGCGACAAAGGAACACTGCTGGTTACCGGTGGTTTGCGTGCAGGTTATTGGGATTTTAATAAGGAATTATTGTTGAGTCCGAGACTTTCGGTTGCCTGTTTGCCACAATGGGAAAAGGATTTCACTTTCCGTTTTGCTACAGGAGTATATTATCAATCGCCATTTTATAAAGAAGTTCGCGATACAGTTTCCGACGCATTGGGGAATTTGAAAGTCGAGCTGAATCCGGATATTAAAGCACAGCGCTCGTTGCAATTTGTATTGGGCGGCGATCATTACTTCCGTGCCTGGGGGCGTCCGTTTAAATTCACAACGGAGGCTTACTTAAAGCTCGCAGACAGAGTGGAATCGTACACTATCGACAACGTAAGAATTCGTTATTCCGGGGAAAATGATGCGAAAGCATACACTGCCGGTATCGACTTTAAACTTTTCGGAGAATTAGTTCCCGGAGCTGATTCATGGATAAATCTGTCGCTGATGGATTCTAAAGAAGATGTTATCGGCGATTCTTATGTCGATCCGAAAACGAACGAAACCATTTATCCCGGTTGGTTGCCACGCCCAAGCGAACAACGGTATGCATTTTCCATGTTGTTTCAGGATTATTTGCCAAACAATCCCAAGTATAAAGTTCACTTGAAGTTTATCTGGTCGGATGGATTGCCTATTGCCGCGCCAAGCAGCACGTCGAGTACAACGGCTTTCCGGGTTGCCGAAAACCGAATGCCACCTTACCGCAGGGTAGATATTGGAGCTTCCAGAATTTTGGTAAATGGTACTGATAAATTAATGGACAAAGCATGGTTGAAACATGTAAAAAGCATTTGGCTGAATCTGGAAGTGTTTAACCTGATGGATTTCAAAAACGTAAATTCCTATTATTGGGTGACTGATATTTCCGGACAGCAGCTCGCCACTCCAAATTACCTTACCGGACGGCAGTTTAATGTGAAAATTATGGTTGATCTAAAATAGTTGATAGGTAACAGTTGATAATTGATAACTCTTTTCTTGGTAAATGGAGTTCTATTGCGAAAAACTGCAAATTGTCAACAGCCAACTCTAATCTGCAAACGAACTGTCAACTTGTAATTAAATAACTTTATTTATCGGTTTTATTTCATTAATTTTGCGGCTAAATTTATAAAATGAAAAGCTATTCGTTTTATAATGCAAAAAAAACGGATAACTGATAACTGACAACTGATAAAATGCCACACACATCTCTACGTGGGCAGGCAATGCCTGAATCACCCATTCGTAAACTGGTTCCACTGGCTGATAAAGCCAAAGCACGCGGTATAAAGGTGTATCACCTGAACATCGGTCAACCCGATTTAAAGACACCCGTAGTCGCATTGGATGCTATTCGGAATATCGATCGTACTATTCTTGAATACAGCCCGAGTGATGGAATAAAAAGTTTGCGAATTAAACTGGCGGAATATTATCGTACGTTTCATATCGACGTTACGGTCGACGATATAATTGTGACTACCGGTGGTTCGGAAGCGGTGAACTTTGCGTTTATGAGCTGCCTCGATCCGGGAGATGAGATCATCGTTCCGGAACCGGCTTATGCCAATTATACAGCTTTTGCAATTGCGGCCGGTGCTATTGTACGTCCTGTGGTTTCGTCAATCGAAGAAGGATTTGCATTGCCATCGGTAGAAAAATTCGAAGAACTGATTACTCCTAAAACAAAAGGAATTCTTATTTGCAACCCGAATAATCCCACCGGTTATTTATATACCCGTTCGGAAATGAACAAGATACGCGATATTGTAAAAAAATACGACCTGTATCTTTTCTCGGATGAGGTTTATCGCGAATTCTGCTATACCGGCGCGCCTTATATTTCGGCTTTTCATTTGGATGGAATTGAAGACAATGTGGTATTGATCGACTCTGTTTCTAAACGTTACAGCATGACCGGTGTTCGTATTGGAGCTATTGTAACAAAAAACAAAGAAGTCCGTCAAAACATAATCAAATTCTGTCAGGCTCGTTTAAGTCCACCTTTGTTGGGACAGATTGCATCGGAAGCAGCCATGAATACTTCTCCGGAATATATGCTGGAAATGTACAACGAGTACGTGGAACGTCGTAAATTCCTTATCGACGGACTGAACCGTATTCCTGGCGTTTATTCTCCGATTCCAATGGGTGCGTTTTATACCGTTGCCCGCTTGCCTATCGATGATGCCGATAAATTTTGTGCGTGGTTGTTGTCCGACTTCGAATACGAAGGTTATACTGTAATGATGGCACCTGCATCCGGTTTTTATACTGTTGAAGGACTAGGCAAGGACGAAGTTCGAATCGCCTACGTGTTGGACAAAGATGATTTGAAACACGCTTTGGTTGTTCTTGGAAAAGCTTTACAGGTATATCCGGGACGAACTATTTAAGTTTGTAAAGTGCATAAAGTCTTTAAAGTTCGTAAAGTTATAAAAATGTTATGTTGATTTTGTATCGACGTAAAATATTGATTATAGTTTGTTGAAATATATGATTTTACTTTATGAACTTTATGAACCTTTTACTTTTAACTAAGCATCAGCTCAATCAATGATTTTATTCCACAACAGGTAATTTCCCAACTTGAACATAGAATATTTCATAGCAAAACGAATTCATTTTCAGCAGGGCAAGAAAAATATTTCCCGTCCTGCTGTTCGTATTGCTACCATTGGAATTGCTCTCGGACTAGCGGTAATGATTGTTTCGGTAGCCGTGGTTATTGGTTTTAAAAACGAGGTTCGTAATAAAACCATTGGTTTTGGCGGACATGTACAAATCACTAACTTCGACAACAACAATACCTACGAAATGAATCCGATAAAGGCGGACAGCACTTTTGTAGGAAAACTCGCCAAACTCGAAGAAGTAAAACATGTTCAGCATTTTGCCACCAAACCCGGAATTATAAAAACTGATTCTGAATTCCAGGGAATTGTAATAAAAGGCGTTGGAGCAGACTTCGACTGGAATTTTTTCAAATCAAACCTGATTGAAGGAAATATCTTAGACGTTAGTGGAGAAGCGACCAAAAACGATGTTATTATTTCCAAATCACTTGCCACCATGCTCGGCTTGAAATTGGGCGATAGTTTCTTTACTTATTTTATTCAGGAGCAGGTCAGAGCACGTAAGTTTAAAATTGTCGGCATTTATTCCACCAATTTTATTGAATACGACAAACTTTTTATTCTGGCCGATTTGCGTCATGTTCAGCGATTGAACGATTGGGCTGAAAATCAATATAGCGGCTTAGAAATTCTGATCAACGACTTTAATGATATTGATAAAATCGGAGACGAAGTGTACGATGCCGTTTCAAATAAATTCACTAACGAAGGGAATACCTATTATGTGCAAACTATTAAACAACTGAATCCACAGATTTTTGGCTGGCTCGACTTGCTCGATATGAATGTTTGGGTAATCTTGTTCCTAATGCTTGCCGTTGCAGGATTCAATATGATTTCCGGTTTGCTGATTTTAATTCTGGAACGCACCAATATGATCGGCATTCTGAAATCGTTGGGTGCAGAAAACTGGTCGATTCGCAAGATATTCCTTTATCATTCGGCTTTCCTGATTGGAAAAGGAATGTTTTGGGGAAATGTGATTGGTTTAGCGCTTTGCGCTATTCAGTACTTCACGCACATTGTTCCGCTCGATCCCGAATCATATTATGTGGCTACCGTTCCCATTAATTTCAACTGGCTGTTTATCGTGTTGCTGAATGTGGGAACTTTGATTGCCTCTATGCTTATGATGATCGGACCGTCGTACCTGATTACAAAAATCAACCCAGCCCGAATCATTCGTTACGAATAAGCCCAACGTAAATAGTCGACCCTTAAAAAGCCCATAAACATAAGATTACCAGTAAAATAAATCTTAAAAGTATTGTGTGTATCTGCAAGTTTTAGTATATTTGATGCATAAATCTTGCAAATATATTATGCTATCAAAGAAGAAAGATACTC
>QKGU01000210.1 GCA_003250325.1 Paludibacter sp. | reverse complement strand
TACTTCATTATTTTTAATTAAAGATTTTGGTATTGTGCTTAGCAGCGTGCCTACCGATGTATTACTTAAAATGGCAGCTGCCTCTTTTTTATGGGGTTGGGGAGTTCAATTATGGAGTAAAGCCATTAATTATATTGGTATTTCATTAGGTTTTTCCATTTTTATAGGTTCTGTTATTCTAGTAGGCTCTGTATTGCCATTTTTTGTCGATGGTTTACCGTCTACAAATGCTCTGACTTTTATTTTAATTGGTTTAACAATAGTACTCATAGGTGTAGCCATTAATGGTAACGCTGGTATGTTACGGAATAAATCTGAAAATAAAGTGGGCGAAAAGTCATCAAACAATATGGTAATTGGAATTTTCATTGCTGTATTTGGTGGTCTACTGGCAACTGGTTTTAGTTATGCAAATGCATTGGGTGCAGATCCAGTAAGCAAAGCTATGATTGCACAAGGTAATCCAGCTGGAATGACATCGTTGGCAATTATGAATATTATCTATTTGTCGGGAGGTTTGTTTGTGTTGCCATTTTTTGTGATACAACTTACTAAAAACAAAACTTGGGGAGTATTCAAATCAACTTTTGCAACAAGAAATATTTCATTAGCATTTGTCATGGCTATTTTAAACTTTTTTGCAGGAGTAGTATTTGCATATGCAGCATCACAATTGGGTAAAGCCGGTAATACCGTGGGATATGCTATTTATAATACAATTTCTGTACTGGTAGCTGTAATAAGTGGATTGTTAACTTCAGAGTGGGGATCATCATCTTCGAAGGCAAAAAACATGTTGTATTTTGCACTTGCAGCAATGATAACTGGAGTTGTACTGATAGCAGTTGGGAATAATTTTGCATAATAACAAAAGGTAAAATAAATTATCCATTAAGGACTAATTTGAATTATGAAAACAATTACTTTTTTTCATATCTGCCTTATTTTTATTTTTAGTAACTTAAAACTAAGAAAAGATTGGCTTTTTGTGAGAATTTGAAATTGCAGCACAAGATTACAAAGTTTAATTTTTCTAAATTGAATTGAGCATTTTAGTTGGCATTAATCATGTTAGTGCGCTATTTTGCAGTTTCATTTTATGACCTGATGGATAGAATAAAATTAGAATCTGTCATTAATTGTAATAAATAAAAAACATCATTATTAACATAATAAAAAAACTAAAAAATGGAATTAAAACATTATTCTTGTTATATTAATGGTGAATGGCTGGATTCAAATGTCCACGAAAGATTTGAAGTTGAGAATCCGGCTAACAATGAACCATTTGCGACTATTACAGCCTGTACAGTTGATGATGTACAGTATGCACTCGAAAGTTCTGAAAAAGCTCAGTTTGGATGGCAGCTCTTGCCTCCCCAAAGTCGTGCTAATTATCTTTATGCAATATGTGACAGACTAAAAATCGAACGTGATCATTTTGCCGGATTATTAGTGATGGAGCAGGGAAAAACTTATCGGGAAGCCCTGGGAGAAGTCGATGATACGATCAGATATATGACATACTCTGCTGAAGCAGCCCGACGAATACAGGGGGCTATTTTTCCTTCTGATTTACCCAATGAGCATTTATCAATCCACAAAGTGCCTTATGGAGTAACTGTTGGTTTGTGTGCCTTTAATTATCCGTTGGCATTAATTGGACGTAAAATAGGCCCTGCATTAGTAACCGGAAACACGATGATAATTAAGCCTCATTCATTAACTCCTGTTACTGCATCCGAATTTTGCCGGTTGGTTCATGCTGTAGGCGTGCCCAAAGGTGTGATAAATATGATTGCAACAAAATCCATTGACGTTGCGGTACATTTAGTTGAAAGTCCTATTTCAAAACTGATAAGCCTTACAGGGAGTACTGAAGCCGGGCGTGCAATGTTCCGTGCAAGTGCACAACATATCAAAGGTTTAATTCTCGAATTGGGAGGAAAGGCGCCCTTTATTGTTTGCGACGATGCCGATATTGACAAAGCCGTGGAAGCTGCTGCCATATCACGTTATGCCAACTGTGGACAGGTTTGTATTTGCAACGAAATGGTAATGGTTGACGAGAAAATAGCTGATGAGTTTACTGAGAAACTTATTAAGCGGGTAAAACAAATAAAAGTTGGAGACCCGTTTGCTGAATCAACGAATATGGGCCCAAATGTTAGTAAGGCCGGACTCGACAGGGTAGATCAATTGGTTAAAGAAAATGTTGCACAGGGAGCAGAGTTGGTTTTGGGTGGTAGTCGTCCTGAAGGTTCAGAATTTGAAAAAGGAAACTGGTATGCGCCTACCATTCTTACCAATGTGCAGAACCACCATGCCACGTTGCAAAGCGAACTTTTTGCACCTGTTCTTCCAATAATGAAAGTATCAGGTTTTGAAGAGGCTCTGGCTCTGACTAACGCCCGCGAAGAAGGGCTGTCGGCATACCTGTACACTAATAACTACAAACGCCACATGAAAGCGATTGACCAAATGCAGGTGGGAACTATCTTCATTAACCGTGGAATAGTTGGCTATATTCAGGGATATCATTCAGGACATAAAACATCAGGGATTGGTGGTGAAGATGGCATATTTGGCATTGATAATTACCTCCAGAAACGTACTATTTATATTGATTACTCAGAATAATTCACTTCAAAAATGGCAATTATGGGAATTGGAATATTTTGGGTACTGTTGGCAGCAATCATGTTGGGGTTTTATGCACTTCCCAGCAAATAAGTAAAAAATTATTCGCTCGAAAACCTTTGGGGGGCTTTCTGGATGATGGCAATGTTTATTGTTCCAATTCTGGCGGGTATTTTTTAATAAAAGGTTTGGGTGAAACCTACGCACAGGTTTCTACAAACGTATTTATTGGTGTTCTTGCACTTAGTATTTTATGGGGAATTGGCAATTTGCTCTGGGGAATAAGTATCTCAAAAATCGGGATGACACTGGGTCTTTCGTTATTAATTGGAATTACCACCTTGGTTGGCTCCATTCTTCCGTTTTTAATGGGTAGTTTCGACAAACTATCAACTCCAGGAGGCATGGTGATTTCATTGGGTATTTTTGTAATTATGCTCAGAATTATTGCCAATGTAAAAGCCGGACTTTTGCGTGAATCAAACAACGAGCGGAACGAAGATGCCGATGGCAAAAATATGCGGGTTGGAATTATTATGTGTGTAGTTGGTGTTTCGTGGCTACAGGTTTTAACTTTTCTTACTATATTGCCGATAACATAGGGTACATTGGAGTCATATATCAGGAATAGTATGGAATTTCTCCATGGATAGCTCGTGTTGCAGTTATGCTTCCTTCATTTATCGGAAGTGGTTTTGCAACTGTTGCATATTTTGCATATCAGTTGTCGAAAAACAAAACCTGGAAAAATTTTAAATCAGCCGGAAGTTCAAAAAATATTTTCCTGATAGCCATTATGGCGCTGGTCTATTTTGCATCACTCATTATTTACGGATTGGGTGCATACAGTTTAGGTTCGTTGGGAACTTCGGTGGGTTTTGCCATATTCCAGACTGGTTGTATTATTGTGGCCAATATGCTTGGTTTATTTACCGTAGAGTGGAAAAATGCAGGTATTAAAAGCAAAAACTGGATGTAGAGTGGATTAGCAGTAATGACTATCGGTATTGTGATAGTTGCTTATGGTAACTTTATGATAATGTAATACTCAACAACATTACTGTCCCATTAAAATCTAAAAAAGTTCTTTGAAATATTTGAAATTTAGTTAGTTACGGCGATTTTTAGAGCGAACGGACTTGAATTTTTAACTTTGCGTCAGATAAATCTGATAGCGTATGTTTCAAGACAAATTCGTTTTCGCTCAATTGGTATCGTTTCTGAATCGAAGTAAGTTCAATCGTATTGTTGCAAAGTATGATGGCGATAAATATGTTAAACATTTCTCATGCTGGAATCAACTGCTCGCACTAATGTTCGGTCAATTGTCCAATCGTGAAAGTCTTCGAGATTTAATTGTCGCTCTTGATGCTCACCATTCCAAATGCTATCATTTTGGCATGGGTAAGAATGTTTCAAAATCATCATTAGCAAGAGCCAATCAAGACAGAGACTATCACATCTTTGAAGAGTTTGCCTACTATCTGGTAAACGAAGCCAGGGAGAAACGAGTTTCTGATATATTCAAACTCGGGGGTAACGTCTACGCATTTGATTCAACTACGATTGACTTATGCCTTTCCGTATTTTGGTGGGCAAAGTTTCGCAAGAAAAAAGGAGGGATCAAAGTGCATACATTATATGATGTAGAGACACAAATTCCTGCATTCTTTCATATTACCGAAGCTTCTGTTCATGACTCTACGGCAATGAAAGAAATTCCCTATGAATCAGGATCATATTACATATTTGACCGTGCATACAATCACTTCAAGATGTTGTATAAGATTAATCAGATAGGAGCTTTCTTTGTTGTCAGAGCAAAGAAGAATCTTCAATACAAACCCATTAAATGGAAACGCAGATTGCCCAAGAACGTACTTTCAGATGTAACGATTGAATTGACTGGGTTTTATCCCAGACAATACTATCCGGAACATCTTCGATTGGTCAGATATTGGGATGACGAACAAAAGCGTGAGCTTGTATTCTTATCTAATGCAATGCACATTTCTGCCCTTCAAGTTGCCGATCTTTATAAAAATCGCTGGCAAGTGGAGCTTTTCTTTAACTGGTTAAAGCAACATCTGAAAATCAAAAAGTTCTGGGGTACTACTGAAAATGCAGTTCGCATTCAAATCTATACTGCCATATGTACTTACTGCCTGGTAGCAATTGTCCAAAAAGACATGCATCTTGATAGAAGTACATATGAAGTTTTGCAGATATTGAGTATTTCATTAACTGACAAAACTCATCTTCGAGACCTCTTCGATAGAACTAAATTTCAAAATGTCAAAGAACGTTTTAGGCTTAATGAGCCAAATTTATTTAATTTTTAATTCGTCCCAATTTTAATGGGACACTAATGACTCAACAATTAATATGAATTCAAGAAAACGCGTTTTACAAACGATAAACCATAAAGAGCCGGATCGGGTGCCTATCGATTTCGGTGCTACCATGGAGACAACCATTCATCAAGATGGTTACCGTAAACTGAAAGAAAAACTCGGCCTCTGTTTGGATAAGCCTAATGTAGATATGTTAAAAACAGCCGGATTCGCACGAGTGGATGAAGAAGTGCAACGCTATATTGGAGCTGATGTACGGGGTATTTTTCCCTATCCGGCAAACCGGGACACTATCGAATACCGTCAGGATGGGGATTATTCCTATTTCAATGACGAGTTCGGTATTCTTTGGAGAAAACCTCTGAAAGGTGGATTGTACTACGATATTCTAAGCCACCCACTGGCAGAGAAATCGCTGGAGGAGATAATGGCTTATCCCTTTCCAAACCCGGCCGATGAACGTCGTTTTGCCCATATCCCTGATTACCTGGCACAAGTAGATCCCCTGGAATATCCCATGGTTTTTGATAACTGCTTTGGTAACGGAATTTTTCAAATGAGTAATCAATTGATGGGTTATGAAAATTTCATGATGTCTATGGCAATGGGTGAGGATAAAGCCGGCTTTCTACTCGATAAAATTGTGGATTTAAAAATGCAGTTTTGGGAAACTGTGTTAGATCGTTTCGGCGATAGGATAGATGTGGTCAAGGAACTGGATGATATGGGGACACAGGCAAACCTATGGATTTCTCCTGAAATGTATCAGGATTTGATCAAACCACGTTTGGTTAAACTGATACGCTTTATTAAAAATAAAAAACCTGATGTGAAAATAATGATGCACTCCTGTGGTTCTATTTTTAAGATTATCCCTGATTTAATAGATGCGGGTGTGGATATCCTCAATCCGGTACAATATTCTGCCCAGGGGATGGATCCGGTAGAGATCAAGAGGCAATTTGGCAATGATTTGGTAATTTGGGGAGGAGGAATTGATACCCAGTTTACCCTTCCCCGTGGTTCGGTGATGCAAGTAAAAGATGAAACGAAACGAATGCTGGATATTTTTATGCTCGGTGGAGGATTTGTTTTTGCTCCGGTTCATGCCATTCAGTCTGATGTGCCTACTGAAAATATTTTGGCCATGTGGGATACGGTTAAAGAATTTGGACGTTATTCATAATCAGAGAATTGAAATGGAAATAGAATAACCTCTTATGTTTGTATTACTGCACTACTGTGTCTATGCAAGTTATTGGAACAAAATTTATATAAGATGATTGTGATTTCTCAAGTTTCCCGAAAAGGTAACTATCTTATTTTTAAAAAGTTTCTAAGTGTTAATTAGTCGAGCCTTAAAAAGCCCATTTTCGTATTATATTATTGTTGATTTGGTAAAACATAGCTTTTATCAAGTCAACAATTTGTATTTTAAATTCGAGCCAAAAAGATGATTTCCATTTATTCATCATCCTTTTGAA
>QKGU01000019.1 GCA_003250325.1 Paludibacter sp. | reverse complement strand
ACTTCAAAAGGATGATGAATAAATGGAAATCATCTTTTTGGCTCGAATTTAAAATACAAATTGTTGACTTGATAAAAGCTATGTTTTACCAAATCAACAATAATATAATACGAAAATGGGCTTTTTAAGGCTCGACTAAGTAAGTACATTTGGTTAGCAGAAACCATTTTTAATTCTCATAGAATCACCCTAAAAGAGATTAATACTAAATGGTTGAAAAGCTATTTATCGGATGGTAGAGAGCTTACCAGACGTACCTTTCACAACCACCGAAATGCTATCGAAGAGATTTTTGATATGAACATTAAGTGCGATTCAATTACCAATGAGTATTACGTTGAAAACATAGATGAATATAAAGGTAATAATTTTACAAAGTGGCTTCTAAACAGTTTTTCAATCAACAATATATTACGAGATAGTATTGATATACGTGAACGCATATTACTAGAAAGAACACCCTCCGCTGAAATTTTCCTAACAGAATTTATATCATCAATGCGTACAAATAGGGTTGTAAAAATGGCATATCATCCCTTCTGGAAGGACGAAACATTTGAAATTGAATTCTGTCCATATTTTGTAAAACTTTTTAATAAAAGATGGTATGTCTTTGGAAGTACCAAGAACAAATCAAAGATAAAAGTCTATTCTTTGGATAGAATCCAAAAACTTACTTTAACAAACAAACTATTTGAATTACCCACTGATTTTTCACCATCTGAACACTTATTCAATTCAATAGGAATAATGAAAACGGATTCAGATAAACCGTGCGAGATAATTCTAAAATCTTATGGGAATAATTCTAAATACCTACGTGCATTACCTCTTCATCATTCACAAGTTGAATTTGAAATTCATGAAACTTATTCACTATTTAAATTATATCTCGCACCAACAGATGATTTTTTTCAGGAAGTCCTAAGCAAACGTGAATATATTGAAGTTATATCTCCACAGTCTGTTAAGAAGAAATTAGCAGATATAATTCAAAAATTGGCGAAATATTATCTGTAAATTTAATTCACTAACAACTTTAAATGATATAATCAATGGAAAGCTCAAATACAGAAGATTTCACATCAACTATTAGCAAAGTACAAGAAGAAATAAACAATAATTCTGAATGGAAATCAAGATTTGCTACTTATGCTAATGATATTTTAAGTAATAAGCATACAATAATTGACATAAGAAAGAAATTTCACAACTGGAAGAATTTTTCAACATATTTATCAGTCGGTAGTGCTAAATCAAATAAAATTGCGTTTGATTTGAGATATAAAGGTCAGAGCGTTGCAACACTAACGGTTAAATCGGAAAAAGTTCTTCTTTCGCTTAAAGACAATATTGAAATGTATTTTGGATTTCCAAAAACAACAACTAAAGAAATTGATTGGAACTCAACCGAGGCAACACATTTTAGAAACTACTTTGGGAAAAATCCTGACCGAATTGATAATGAAAAAAATAACGAAGAACATCGGATTGAAAATATATTACTCAAAGAATTTTCGAAGACCAATAGGAATGAAAAAATATTATTAGGCATACAACCTGTTGTAATGTTGAATATTAAAGGTCTATATTATCAGATGTGTACACCTATATCGGCAAGCAAACAACCAATCAAATATAGTCGTCAATATGGAGGGGGAATAGATATTTTAGCACGAATTAATCGAAAATTATCTATAATAGAGGTCAAAGACGAAAACAAGGGGTCTGAACCTCCTCGAAAAGTAATAAATCAGGCAATAGCTTATGCCACTTTTATAGCTCAACTATTACGTTCTGACTCAGGAGAAAATTGGTGGAATATTTTCGGATTTAAAAATTCTCCACCTAAATCATTAACATTAAATATTATCGCTGCTATGCCTTTTCCTTCTGACAATTCTATACCAACATTTGCTAACAACAAAATCGAAGTTATTGGTACAAATATTTTTCTGGAATTACATTACATATTCTTTAAAGAACAAGATAATAGAATAGTAGAAATACAAACTTCTCTAAGTAATTAATAAGATTATGTACCTAACAATACACAGAGGAACAAATGAAATTGGAGGTAGTTGCATAGAACTAGCGACCAATAGTTCTAAAGTCCTTATTGATATTGGTTTGCCACTTGATTTTAATCTAAAAACCAAGGAACAACAACAATTAATTAAATTACAAGTACAAAATTGGTGTGTAGATGTTGATGCAATCTTTATTAGCCACTATCATCAAGACCATCATGGTCTATTATCTGAAGTTTCGCTTGAAATGCCTGTTTTTGTTACTCGTGGCACAGCTTCAATGTTTAATATAAACTCAGTTTTCTTACCAAATAAAACTAAGTTTGACAATGTCCAAATAATTAAACCTGCAACAACTTCTTTACCAGCCATTCCAGTAACAATAGGTGATATTAAAATTACGGCCTTCACAGTTGACCATTCTGCTTATGATGCCTGTGCTTACCTAATAGAAGCTGATGGAAAAAAGATATTATATAGTGGAGATATTCGTTTGCATGGAAGAAAAGGTATTTTATATAAGAACTTTCCTCAAGATGTTGATTTTTTAATTTTAGAAGGAACTAATATTGAGAAAAGTAATACTTCAAAAACAGAATGTGACATAGAACAAGAATTTGTCAAGTTGTTTAAAAACAAAGATGGTAAACTAAATTTTGTATGGTGTTCTGGGCAGAACATTGACCGCTTGACAAACATATTTAAAGCAACAATTAAAACTCATAAAATCTTGGTTGTTGATGTTTATATTGCTGCTGTATTATATGAAATACATAAATTGAATGATAAAATACCATCTCCTGAAAGTCATGGAATAAAAGTATGGTACACTCATCCGATTAAATATAGTATTGGAGAAACAAATTATTCCCTCCTATTTCCAAATCAGCGTATTCGACCAATTGAAATCATAAATAATCCTGAAAATTATGTAGTTGTAATGAGACCTTCTATGCTTAGATTCATACAACAAAACCTAAAAGTTTCAAAAGCAAATGTTATAACATCATTGTGGAAGGAATACGAAAAGGGAGAAAAAAGATTCTTTAATTGGGTTGATTTACAGGGTTATAAAAAATTACATATTCATACTAGTGGACACGCAGATATGCAGTCCTTAAAAACAATTGCAGATTATATTAATCCAAAGGAAATTATTCCTATTCATACTTTAAAAAAAGATTTTTTCGAGACTGTTTTTAGACAAAAAATCAAGTTATTAGAAGATAATGAATCTTACAACATATAACTTACATGGGAGTATCAAAAGAATCTTTACTGTGCAACAATTTTGCATAGTGAGGATTTTTCTTTGTGGTATAATTGACTAAATTATACTACAATGAGCAAATTAAAAATCCACTTACAAGTTGGAGGATATCGCATTCCATTGACAATTGAATATGAAGATGAAAAGGAAAAAGAAATAAATGAGGAAATTTTCCGAAAATCTGAGAAACAAGTTAATAAATATATTGATGAGTATCTGAAGTTATATCCTCGATTATCTGGCGAGGAAATTTTATCATTAGTATCACTGAGATTAGCAACAGTAATTTTTAAAATGGAAATGAATCAGGATATTGAACCTGCTATCGAGAAAATTCAAAATCTGGATGATGAACTTAAACTACTTCTTGGTGATGAATAAAAACTTTCATGTTTTAAACTTCCATTGTTGAAACGATTCATAGTTTTTATCCTTTAAAGAATTAATACCGTTCTTTGTCTAGATTTGATAATATTGAATCTTTTTTATTGAGTAATGGATTGTACCACTCTAGCTTCTCCTGAGCCCATTGTATCCAATCAGTATCTTTAATTTCATTTCCTTTTTCGTGTTCAGAACAGACCATATCATAATACTCTTTGAGAATAATATACTTTTTCCATCTATGAGCTGAATTAAAGAAATTTAAAAACCTTTTTAATTCATCATCTTTTCTTTGTTGAACTTTCCTGGCTATTTCTTCAATTCTGGCTTTTTCTTTTTCTCGTTCTGCTTGTTTTATTCTATAATCTCTAATTTCCTGTATCCTAAACTCTATTTTAGACAGAATTTTAGGTATCTGTTCTTCAATGGGTTTCTTTCCAGAATCTTTAATCTCAGATAAACCGAATCCTTCTATTTTAACACTGAGAGTTCCATTTGGAATATAGTCCCTACTTTTCCAACCACTTTTATCAACAGTTTCAACTACACTACATTTCTCCCTAAATGAAAATTTTACTCTGTGATTATCGAATGAAATTATCTGAGTTTCTGAAAATTCACATTGAATTTTATAATTTAGTATTTCTAAATTTCTAATTAGACAATCATAAATGCGAAATGCTCTAGATACGTTTCTGGGAGCAACAACTAAATCGAGAAATCCTTTTGGTGTATACGATGTTTCGGTTGCTGGATTCCAACTTTTTTTATCAGTCTTGATATGTGATTGAGCATCATTAATCAATTTATTAACAGTACTTAATCTTTTTGAGACATTTAGATTTAAATTCTTATTATTAATAATATAATTCAGAAAATCTGAACTATTTATAAGAGACAAACTTTTATCACTATTAATATTTATTTCAATCAATTTTTCAGCAGAACTTTTTTGCGTGGAAAGTTGAATCTTTGTAGTCTTATATCCAGATTGGACTTTAGCCCAATGCCCTGCATTTGGTAATGGGATGTCATTTTTTTTGCAAATTTTTCTTAATCCATTGTCTGACAAATTAAATTCTTTGGCTAAAGTAGTCATGGGTTTCGACCAAACTAAATCATATAGCTCTTGTCTGGTTAATTTTCGCATCATAATATTAATAACTTTGAACTGAATAATAAGAGAATATCAGCTCAAAGTTATTAAATTTAATCAATCATTCCCAAGTAACTTTATTCCTTTTATTTCGGCAATAATTGTTTTGTCCAGCAACTTAGCGTAATGTTGAGTCATTGTCACATTTGAATGTCCCAAAACTTTGCTAACTGTATTAAGGCTTACACCATGATTTAGTAATAGAACTGCTGCCGAATGTCTTGCAACATGGCAGGTGATATTTTTTTTTAAGCCACAGATATCTTGAATCTCCTTTAAATAACTGTTAAATTTTTGATTGGTTAGTATTGGTAGTTTAAAATTGTATTTTTCGAGAATTGTTAGTGCTACATCATTTAATGGAATTGTAGCCATTACTTTTGTTTTCTGCCTTTTCCTTTTTATATAGAAACCTCCTTGGTCATCCTTTAAGATTTGTTCTTTAGTCAGATTATAACAATCAATGTATGCAAGCCCAGTCATACAACAGAAAACAAATATATCTCTAACCTGTTCTAGTCGTTTAATATCAATTCCTTTTTTCCATATTATTGAAATCTCTTCTTCAGTTAAAAATGTAGGTGTGACACGTTCTAAAGAATACTTTATTCCAGCGAAGGGACTCCTCATTATTAGATTATCATTTAAAGCTATATTAAATATCATTCTAAGCTTTTTCATATAACCAATGGCAGTATTGTGCTGTTGTTTTATGTCGTATCTTAGAAAGGCGTAAAACCCATTAACAAAAGACGTATTTATGTCTTCAATAGGTCTATCAATATTTTTCATATACTTTTTTAAGTAATTGAGTAGAAATTCATGCTTATCATGAGTATTCTTTGCAATAGTAATTCCAATCATTTTTTTTAAATTCAAGTTGTGTTTCTCGTATAATTCTATAAGTCCCCAATGTTTATTCGTATTTATCCCATTAAAAACATCTTTGATTTTTTGAGCAGTGATTGGAATCTTTTGTGCGAAAAGTTCAGTTTGGATTTCCATTATCCTTGAACGTACAACACTAATGTAATTATTAACATCTTTATTGATTGATAATTGTGTTTTATTGTTGAACTCAATTGGCTTCAACTTCTTTTGTAGTTGAATGCAAACTCTTTTTCTATTAACAATAATACTCATTAGTAACGGAGCAGAGCCATCTCTACTTGCTTTTGAAGATGCGACCATGAAACGCAAAGAAATTGTTTGATACATGATGATTAACTTTTTAAATGAATAACTAATTAATTCTCAACACTTTCATGTGGTAGCATTTGAAAAATAAGTGGTAGCATTTAAAGAAGCATATTTTGCAGAATTATATTGCCAAATTAATATGTCAACTTAATTTGCAAAAATAATATTTTAGTGCACAAATATTATATAATTGACTGTTTATCAGTATTTTGATAAGATGACGAACGGGTAAACCGTTGACTTAGAGACAAAAAAAAGAGACCCTATAGAGGTCTCTTTTTAACTATCGACGAGATTCGAACTCGTGGTAGCCTTGCGACTACGTCAGTTTAGCAAACTGGTGGTTTCAGCCACTCACCCACACTTCCATAAGTTGCTTTTGCGGGTGCAAATATAGGAAGGAATTTTCAAATATCAAAACACTTATCTCAATTACATTTCACATTTCACACTAACATTATTTATACCTGTTGAATTTCTGCATTTTACAAATGATTTTTCTGCAAATAATATTCTATTTTTCGTTACTTTATTTTATTCAAAACTATTCTGTACTTTTGTGCACAAATTCAAAAGTCAATTTTACTTTTATATGACAAAGAAAAAATCGAAGAAAAAGAGTTCACAACTCCTTTCGAAAACTTTAAAATGGATTCTTGTTGGTGGAGCTCTTGTGGTGGTTTATTGCGCCTATATTTTGTTTGCACCCAATTTTTCAGTACCGAATGATGAAAAAACATATTTACATATCACCGAGAACAGCACTTTTGACGACGTTATTAGTCAATTAGAAAAAGAAGCTAATATCGTCAACACACTATCATTCAGACAAGTATCAGCAGTTTTACAATACAACAAACGCATTCGTCCCGGTCGCTACGAAATTACTCCGGGAATGAATAACTTTCAATTGATTCGCCTTTTGAGAAGCGGCAGACAAACTCCCGTAAAACTGACATTCAACAATATCAGAACAAAAGAACAATTGGCCGGAAGACTCGGAAAACAGCTTATGGCCGACTCTCTAAGTATTATCACTTTATTAAACGACAGCAATTTCTTATTGCAGTACAATTTAAATCCGAACACTTCAGTTTCACTTTTCATTCCTGACACTTACGAAGTTTTTTGGAACATAGACGCACAAAAACTTTTTGAAAGAATGGACAAAGAATACAACAAATTCTGGACAGACGAACGAAAAGCAAAAGCAGCCGCGATTCCTTTGACTCTGGCTGAAGTGAGCACACTTGCGTCGATAGTGGAAGAAGAAACGAACAACAAAACGGATCGTCCAATGGTGGCCGGACTTTATATCAACCGTCTGAAAATGGGAATGCCTTTACAAGCTGATCCAACTGTAAAGTTTTCGTTGGGAGATTTCAGCATTAAAAGAATACTCCGCGGTCATCTTCAAACAGATTCGCCGTATAATACCTACAAAATTATCGGCTTACCTCCCGGACCTATTCGTGTGGCTACACCTGCAGGAATTGATGCGGTTCTGAATTATGCGCACCACAACTACATTTACATGTGTGCTTCGGAAAAATTAAACGGCGAGCATAAATTTGCCGTAACCTGGCAGGAACATCTGAAAAACGCCAAAAGCTATCGTCAGACACTAAACGAAATGAATATCCATTGATCGGTTTGTCAATGGATATGAACTTGTCAAATAAAATTCACTTCCGGTTTTAAATCAATGCCGAAGCTACTTTTAACTGACGATTGAATTTCACGAGCTAAATGTTCAATTTCGGCTCCGGTAGCACCACCGTGATTGACGATAACGAGTGCTTGTTTATCGTGTACACCAGCATTACCTAAGCGCTTTCCTTTCCAGCCACATTGTTCGATCAGCCAACCGGCAGGAATCTTTTCTTCGGTTTCCGAAACATAATAATGAGGAATTTGCGGATATTTTTCCTGCAACGAAAGAAACGTCTGCTTCGGGACAACGGGATTCATAAAAAAACTACCCGCATTTCCTGTCACTTTCGGATCAGGAAGTTTACTTTCACGAATGGAAATAATCGTTTGTCTGATATTTTTCAGATCTATATCTCCATTTTTCAAAACCGCTTCTTCCAGATGCTGATAACTCAAATTAAACTCTGCTGCTTTTTTCAATCGAAACACTACTGAAATGATAATGAATTTTCCTTTCAGTTCTTTCTTGAAAATGCTATCGCGATAACCGTAGTTACATGCTGCTTTCGAAAAAACTTTTAATTCAGCAGTTTCCATATCTACTACTTTTACTTCTTCGATCACATCCTGAATTTCCACGCCGTAAGCTCCGATATTCTGAACTGCTGCAGCTCCGGTTTCTCCGGGAATAAGCGAAAGATTTTCTGTTCCGCTCCAACCATTTTCGACTGCATACGCCACAAAATCGTCCCATACAACTCCCGAACCAACTTCAACGTAAACCAATTGCTCATCTTCCCGTATTTTTTCGACAGAATGTATCGCCGAATGCAAAATCACACCTTCAAAATTATTCAAAAACAACAAATTACTTCCCCCTCCAATATGAAGAACCTTTTTACCTTTGATTATATCTGACTTTAAAACAGACCGAAGATCGTCGAGTGAATCATACTCAATCAAATAATCGGCCTTTGCATTGATTCCGAATGTATTATATGAAAGAAGTGAAGCGTCTTGTTGTGTATTCATTATTTGGTCAGATTGTTTGAGCGTAATTTTGTACAAATTCAATTATTTTAGTTTCCTCGTCAGGGTGAAACCAGTTTATTTCTTTATCGCGATTGAACCACGTAAGTTGGCGTTTGGCGTAACGACGGGAATCCTGTTTAATCATATTCACGGCAAATTCTAACGTCCAATTGCCGTCCATAAACTCATAAAGCTCTTTGTAACCTACTGTATTTAGAGTATTCAATGCTTTAAATTCATAAAATTGTCTGGCTTCTTCCAACAAGCCCTCTTTCATCATCTCGTCCACTCTCAGGTTTATTCTTTCGTAAAGCTCAGGTCTGGGTCGATTCAAGCCAATTTTCAGAATATCAAAATTCCGTTGTTTTCGCTTTCCTGTGCGCAAATAGGAATATGGTTTCCCTGTCACACTACAAATTTCCAAAGCGTGCATTACACGTTTGGGATTTTTCAAATCCACCTCCTCATAGTGCTGCGGATCGACTCGTTTGAGTTCAGATTGCAAAAAATCCAAACCTTTCTCTGCAAACTGGTTTTGCCAAAAGCTTCTTGTTTCAGCATCTACCGTAGGAATATCATCCATTCCATTACAAACCGCATCGATATACATCATCGAACCTCCAACCAGCAATGCATATTTGTTCGTTTTAAACAAATTATCGAGTAATTGAATCGCATCCTGTTCGTATTGTCCGGCATTATATTCATCGTGAATGGAGTGAGTCCCGATAAAATAATGCTTCACCCGCTTCAGTTCAGCGTTGGTCGGTGCAGCCGTGCCAATTTTCAATTCGCGATACAGCTGACGCGAGTCGGAAGACACAATCGGACATCCCAACTGTTCTGCCAACCGCAGGCTAATATTCGTTTTCCCTACGCCTGTTGGGCCAAGTATCACAATTAAAAGTGGTTTACTCACAGTCATTCTATTACAAAAAAGACAGAAAATAATTTACTTTCTGTCTTGAAAAAATATATTTTACGGTATGAAATCAGAATTTTGGATCTTCAGAAAATAAGCTACTATCGTCAAAGTTCATTTCTCCGAAACCTTCATCATCCAGTTCGTCCATTTCAAAATCTTCATCACCATAGAAGTTTTCATCCAGACTTGCTTTAGGGGCAATAGCTATATTTTCATCAGCAAGTACCTGCATTGGAGGCTCACCTTCCGAATTTTCGCAAACAGCCTTTTTAAGATCCTTCATAGGAACAATTTCAGTAAGCTCCATAAAGAAAACCCTGTCATACATCATATCGAAGACATAAATCAATTTCTGATTTTCTTCAGTAAGTAAATCTTCCAGAGTTGTTTTATCCATTACAAGATTGTCATACTCCGAGCTCGACTCCATTTCAACCAAAGTTACTTCTTGTCCTTTTTCCCAATTATCAGAGCACATAAAAAAGGATGTCATCTGATTCTTTTCAAAATTCACAGCATTCAGAATTGCATTGTGCAAATCAAAGAATTTGGCTTCTGAATCGATTGAGATAACCCGAACAAAATTATCTACCTCATCGGATAGTATTGTGAATCTATATACCATGTTTGTTAGTTTTAATTTCGATGTAAAAATACAACTTTTTTTTAATGTCATCCAATGCCTACAAAGGATTTGTCATTAATTAATTCATTTTTCATTATTCAATCTTACCAATAAGTTCATATTTAATAAAAATGAAGATTGATTGACCTCACAACCATCTCAACACGATCAAAGATCAACATGCTTAACAATAAATATTAATTTAATGATTATCCGCAAAGTGTCCTATTGTAAATTTTCGATTTAAAATCTGGAGTATAAGAAACGGCAGTAATAAGCAGTCTGTCGAATATTTTTTCTCCAAAATATCTTCTGTTGAATTTATAGCAGAACTCATTGAGATAA